>JAERRQ010000386.1 GCA_016735355.1 Desulfobacterales bacterium
AATAAAAAAGTGGTTTGATTAATTTAAATCCATAAATCAAGCTTAAAGTTACAGGCAAGGCCAACAACAGAAATGTGAGTCCTAATGAAAATATACTGATATCTACTGTTTCCATTCGCCATTCTCCAAGTTGAAAACCTTGACAGAAGGGCTCTCAATCCATACAGGATCGTGGGAAATCACTAAAGAAGTCCAATCTTTTCTTTCAACAAAATAATTTGCCACTTTTTTCTTGAGATGCTTATCAAGAGCTGAGGTAACCTCATCCAGAAAAAAAATATTTCTTTTAAGCAAAACAGAAATAACTATAGCTAAACGCTGCCTTTCGCCACCGGATAAATCTTCGATATTTTTATTGATAACATCACTCTCAAACTCAAAATATCTTAAAAGATCATTAATTTTCCCTTGGGTGTAATCAAAGTGCACATTCGTTTTGAATCTTGAAACAACATTAAGTAAGTCAAGAATTTTTCCAGTGCCTATGCTTACGTCTTGATCAATATAGGCAATTTTTTTGCGAATATCCCATGCGCTTTTTTCATCAACACACATTCCATCAAAGATAACCTCCCCTTCGCTGGGTTCGATAAATCCTAAAATCAGAGAGAAAAGCGAACTCTTCCCTGAACCTGATTTTCCTAAAAAAACGACTTTTTCTCCCTGTTTTATCTCAAAAGAAAGGTCTTGAATTATTTTTTTGCCATTATAAGATAAATGGATGTTGTGAAATTTAATCATAGTATTCTTTATTTGCACATCGAACAGCTATTGGCAATCAGGGTAATTTTTGTGAAAATCAATAAATTCTCTGGGAAATAAAATGTCAATTGTGTTGCCATAATTAAGCCTCACGTAGATAGTTTTTTACCATTCTGTATCCTGTTTAAGACACGTTTTTTGATCGAGAATGTTAAATCAGGCCTCTGTTATTGTTATTGATTTAGTAGTTGTATATATAAGTTATATAAACATGAGGGTAGTGTCAATCTTGAATTTTCCCCCTTTTTCTGTTCAATTTATCGTGAAACTCAACACCCTCACACAGATATACTTTACCAGTAGATATTCCATTTTAAGCTTAGTTCAGAAAAGTAAACGCCAAATTCCTTATGTCGGGACAGTTCCATCTTTAAAGTGTTGCCGGCATTAATCTTAAAATTTTGTTCCAGATGCGCGGAGAATCCATGATGCTCATCTCCCAGTTCGTAGTATATTTGTTTCCCCCACAAATGGATTTTCCAGCGATTTGTAAACTTTTTTAAAATTCCCGCAGAGCCTCCGAATCCCAGGCAATAACTATCGTCAAAACGTCCGCCCAACTGCAAATCGGTTTCAAGCATAAAATAGGACAATCCGACTTCTCCCTTATAAGCAAACCCGCCCCCTGCATTAAGCTGATATACAAGATGATCCTGTCCGTCATCAAAAGTTTTCTGCCTAAAACCGGTTTTCACCTTCCATGATATAGGCCTGAAAAACCTGTCCCTGGGAGAGAGTGAAAATATGCTTATCAGATCCAGCGTGTTCAGCTCCACCCGTTCTTCATCCGGATAATAACGCATGGCGATGTTTGCGAATTCAATTTGCGCCCCCTGCAGATATCCGTCGTCAGGATCCATTATGTGATGATAGGCGGGGCGGAGGCTTATTTCCTGAAAAAAATCGTCTTCCCGAAACCCTGCCCCCAGGGTAAAACGGTTCGAACCATGCCCCTTATCAGGCCTTTCAGGCAAAGAAATCTGATAATAGGCTTTATTATCCGGCCGTCCTAATTTACTACGCGCCTTAAGTAAGGCCAGATATCTTTTTCTATAATCATCCCTGGCCAATTCTTTTTTAAAATATCGATACTCAACGATTTCTGCCGCCAGATCTAATATTCTTATATTTCCGAAAGAATTTAAGTTTTCCGCTTGAAGTGAAGCTGGGTCATGCGCTCCGTTAATCACCTGCTGAGCCAACTTCTGCTCCTTTGTATCCATAAAGGACAGGATATGACTGATCCGGGTCGCTTTTGAAGGACGGTACCGGGCATTCTTTATCAGATTATTTTTTCCTACTGTTCTCACAGTGTCAATCGGGATAACCCATGGCCGGCACTGATCTGTTAAATCGAGAAAAGGGCGGGCGGCTTCAAGCAAAAAAAGGATATTATAAGAACAGTTTTCGCTGAAAAAAAAATAATCGGAATATATTTCCCTTAACTCCCATATATGAAAAAACATGCGCCTGACTTCTGCTTCCTTTAGATTTAAGTCGTATTCCCACATATCTCTTCGTTCTAAGTCATTGTATTCTTGTATTTTCTGGTAATATGGTAAAATGGAAAAATATCCTTTGTACATTCCCAAAATACCTTTAAATGCATAAACAAACCCGTTAGATTCATCGGTGAATGCTGAATAATTAACAGAGTAAGGTAAAAGCCTGCTTTTATGTGAACCTTCAATGTTGAGCAGTGTATGCCCAAACATGGAGGCAGGGCTGTTTATGTGGGTACCTGGATAAATTAAAACTGCTGATTTGGGATCTACTTTAGCCAGAATACGATGGAACTCATTGCAAGGTGGTTTGTTTAAATGCTTTTCATCTATACTGAGCTGCTCTTTTAGCCATGCGTACCTGGCAACAAACTTGCAAAGAGGATGTTCGGCATCTTCATCAAATGGTTGAAAAAAAGCCTTTAATGTGGCTATCAGCTCGGCCTCAGGATTCTTTTGACCATCAGGCGCCAAAAAAAAATCGGGGTCATCTATAAGGCTGGATATCCCAAGAGCAGAAGGCTTGTAATGAAGCAATATGTGCCAGTATCGATCATTGGCGAGGTTCTGTGTCAGAGCCTGAGTTATAAGCTCGTTTAGATATGTATTTTCAGCAGATATGCAGGGCGTCGAAAAGAGTAGGATTGAACATAGTAAAAAAAAAGAGGCCTTGCACTTAAAATTAACATACAAGCCTCTTTTTTTTATTTTTTTCAAACCGTTATGTGTTTGATAAATTAACTTGAAACAGTAACGATTCTATCCAGAACAACGGCAGGGGTTTCTTCGCCGGTTTCAAAAATATATTCAAAATTATTTTGAAGCGTTACGTAAAATTCATTGCAAGCTTC
>JAERRQ010000410.1 GCA_016735355.1 Desulfobacterales bacterium
ACCGATAATGCATTGAAATTATTTATGTGAAAACTGATAGAGCGTTTAATAATTAGTAACCGTTGGTTGTCGGTTTACACTTAACGGTTAAAAAATATAGCAAAACTGGAAACCAAAATTTTTTGGGTTTTTTAACCGTAAACTGATAACTGTAAACCGTGAACGGTTACAATAATTATTTGAGGGATAATCTTATGGTCAAGCAAATGAATAATTCCGCCAACCCGCATAGAGATATATGGATAATCTCAAAGGGAAAGAATGTTGAATCGCTTTTGGCAGGAAACAAAGGAGTTTTTCGTGGGAAGCCGGTTGCGGAATATAGAATTTCTCAACTGGCCTGTTATCTACTTAATCCTGATCAAATCGAAATAAAAAAGAGACTGGTCGGATGCAAGATCAGTTTCAAAAAATCGCGAGCCTGCCGCATTAAAGATAAATTAAGCAAAATTTTGCCAAAGAGACTATGGAAATTTATTACATCAGATGACATTAACCATGAAATTTTACTTTCAGATAGCGAATATGATCTGCCTGAAGTCAAAGACAACAGTCTTGGTTCGCATATAAAAAAGGTTGCAGATATATTAAACCGGCACAATGTAGTAATCAACAGGCTGTCTGCACTGGATATTAATAACATATCTGATATTGCTGGAATTTGCGATGATTACGGCGGCAACCGTTCGCTATTGAATCTGCAGGGGAAATTGGATGAAAAAATAAAATATATTTATAATTTTATACTGAAAGATGTTGGAGTAATTCTTGCAAGAGCTTATCTTGCAAAGGGTCTTTTCGAAATGCGCGGTTTTGATTTCCAATCTTACAAACCTGAAAAATATTACCGCTTAATTAAAGTTTCGGGTAACCCTTATGGCAGATATTGTGTGCTGGGTTCAAACAATAATATCGAATACTGGGTTGATGATAACAGCCATGTAAAGATGCTCCATCTTCTTGAGCAGTCTATTCGAACGGATCATAAATTCAGGGAGTCTTTAGAAGAGTGCGTCAGCGGAAAATGCAAACCTTTGAAAATATTTTTCAATAAACAACTTGAGATTGATTATTCAAAAGAAAATATTCCATACGCATATAAAAATCTCTTTAACAGTCATGAGATCAAGTTGGGCGAAAGAGAAAAAGTCGCCGATTCATTAAAGCAATTGCAGCTCGGCATAGCTTTTAATTCTGTTTCCGTTGCAGACGCCGGCAACAGGAAACTCTGTACCAATATATCTGTTATGCATAATATTAAAGCCCTGGATCAGATAAAAGATGATCTGCCCTGGTTATATTCCAAGATAGAAGAAAAAGTATCTTTTTCCGAAGCAGGCAGGTTTTATCTGTTAGATTCCATAAGAGGATTTCAGAATGGATAATATTTATAGCAAGAATGATTATGATTGGATCAAAGAGTTGCTGGAATACCCGCAAACCCTTGAGACAAGGCTCGATTTTTTTGAAGATACATCCCAAATTGATGTGCCGGATGATCCACTTGACAAGGTTATATTTCAAGGCCGGGCAAAAGAAGCAATCAGAAAAATAGCACAAAATAAAGGGCATATGCTCATGGTCGGCCGGCCTGGGACAGGCAAGTCGATGCTGGCCGATATGTTTCATTTGGTTCTGGATAAATCACTGGGTGATTTTTTAAGACCCACAAAAGCAATAGTGGCTTATCCGGGTACTGACAACAATCATATCAGGTTTGCATACGAGGAGCCTGATATTGTAGACAATTTATTGGCAAAGATGCATAAGGCCATAGAAAAAATACAAAACAGCGCCCTGAAATTCAGCCTTTCGGAACAGATCCGGTCTGTCAGTAGAGTTAAGAAGTGGCTCTTGTGGATTACAGGAATTAGTGTGGCGGCGGGCTTTTTATTCCCCCCGGCCTTTATTGCAACAGGGCTTACCGGTATCGGGGCGATTTTCATGTTTATGCAGGAGAACAATCATAAAGTACAGGAAAAAATTCAGCAGCAAGCCGATGCCTCAGGAAAAAACAGGGTCAAGCATTTGCAGGACATGGTTCCGGAAGTTTTGTATGACCCCAGAAAAGATAAGGGCCTTATGTCAAGAGTGTCGGAACCGGATGCCAGAAAAATGAAAGGTGGGTTCAAACACGATCCATATCAGTCGGGAAATTTGCAGACTCCGGCGCACAAAAGAGCATATCTTGGAGCACATGCCAAATCGCCGATAATTTATATTGACGAACTGAAAACTCTTGTAAAATCCGGTTACATGTCTGATCTTCTTGAAATTATGCAGAATAAGGAATTTATCCTGGAAGGCGGTCTGAATTCCGGAAGCGGGGCCGCTGACAGGTCTGAAAACTCATTGAAAGCGGATAATATTATAATAGCCTGTTGTAATCATGATACTCTAAGTTATATTCAAAAGGAAGGAGACGGAGCGTTCCTTAGCAGAATAGAGGACCGGGGAGAGATTGTTCAACTTGAGAGCGCAGTGCCTGAAGATGAAAACAGCATCAAACAGTTGGCTCAGTATATTAAACAGGAAATAATCAATCTTGGGAAAGAATTAAAAGAAACATGGACAGGAGTAATTGAAAAGGAAGGTTACGAAGGTGTAAAAAAGAGAAGCGAATATATATTCGGAAAACCTCTCCCGGAAGGCTACCGGCTTCATGAGAGGGAGTTCTCTAAAAAAGCGGTTATGGAAATTATTAAGGAACTTAGATGCAGGAGTTCGGACAAAAAAATAAGCAGCATCCTGAGGCCTGTCAATGGTATAATAAAGACAGCCGAATTTGAGGCCATACTTGACAATTCAAAACTGGTCCGGGCCGAACATGTCAGGCTGGCGCTTGAAAAGCATTTAAGCCTCGAAGGCGCAATTCATAAAGAGATACTTGAGCATAAGAAAGATCTGAAAAAATATATAAGTTCAATGACAGATTCCATCGGCTATGTTGTAGGGCTTGCAGTCATCACTTCCGGAACAAGCGGGCAGGTATATGGGCAACCATTGCCGATACACTGTCAGATTACGGTGGGCGGTTCGGATTCGGTGGTTTCACCCGGAAAGACCGGTGAAATAGCAAAAGCAGCGGCCAAAAATGTCAGAGCCTCTATTAAAAAGGCTTTTAACAAAATACAATCGCCTTATACCGGTTATGAAATGCATGTGGAGTATATCCAGGTTCACGGCGGCGTGGAGGGCGACAGTGCTTCAGTCGCAATGGACATCGCCCTTATCTCGGACTATATAGGGCAGCCGGTGAATCAGAAATACGGTGTTACAGGGTCTTTAACAGGTGACATTATCCTGGCAGTAGGCGGGGTAACGGAAAAAGTCAGATCTATAATGGATCCTGACCTGGGAATGGAAGGAGCCTGCATACCATGGCAAAACAAGCACGATATCGAGCCGCTTCTGATAAATATCGATTCTGAATATATCCAAAATGACGAAATTCCCGGGATAAGAATCTACAGGGATTCTGAAAAACATAACCCATTTGATATTTTTTTCTGTAAAACCAAGTATAATGCTTACAGGATTATGATGGGACTTGAACAGGGAGAGGTTGAGGAGAAGATGGCGGAAAGAAGCAAGAAAGATTTTGAGTCTATGATGAACATGAAGAATACCCGGGATACAAATCAGACATAAGAATTTCCACATGTAGCGGCACGACCCTATAGGTCAGTCAAAAGCTATTTTAATGAAGATCAGTATGCATACGATTACAAGGATCAATATGCCTGGAAGTGTTTTCCAGGAATCATACCATGGTTCACCTTTTGCCAATATTTTGTTACGTTCGGTGTCAAACCATTTGCCGAGCAATAAAGCAGCCATAAGGATAGCCGCGTATTTTATTAGAAGCATTAAACCAAGCTGAATCTGTGCGCCTCCTTGTGGAAGTTATTTCGTCCCTGTTCCTTACTTTATACTAAAAACACCTCTTAACTGTTCGCCCGAACAATAAATTACGATCTACCCTTTTGTCAATATTAATATATGTTGAATAATACAGGCAGTAAAAATAAATCTGTTGAAACATCTTTCATTTACATATAGAACCCTGTAAAAGATATCCTTCCTCTGGAAACTTTTTTTTGATATTGAATGTCCGTTCAGGGTTCGCTCAAAAATAAATTTGCAATTTTAAGTCTTGAGGTATCAGGCTGCATAGGCGCTTAAAAGGTAAAGTTATTTTTGCCGAGCCCTTAGCCTGGAGCATAATACGCTTTGCTAAAGAATGAAATAAATGAAAAACAGCGCAAGCATTTAAAGCTGTTGCCTGGTGTTGACCATATACTCGAAAAGGCTAAGGCCAACAGCCTTTTTAATGATATCCCGAAGTCTGTTGTTATAAAATCCGTACGTTCCGTTATCGCAAAACTTAGAGAATCGATACTTGATAATAATAAAAATTTCAGCGATCCGGATTTGACGGATGCGTCAATTTTATCTGATCTCGAAAAACTGGTTCAAGAGGATATGCGGCCGAACCTTAAACGGGTAATTAACGCCACCGGTGTAGTCGTTCATACAAACCTGGGCAGGTCTTTATTAACAGACACGGCTCTGGAAAATATTGCCGAGATTGCAGGCGGATACTCCAACCTTGAGTTTGATTTGCTGAATGGAAGGCGCGGTTCAAGATACAGCCTGGTGGAAGATATTTTATGCGAAATAAGCGGTGCGGAATCCGCCATGGTTGTCAATAATAATGCCGGAGCCGTTTTTTTAAGTCTCAATACTGTTGCGCCACAAAAAGAGGTTATTGTTTCCAGGGGTGAACTTGTGGAAATAGGCGGTTCCTTTCGAATTCCGGATGTTATGGAAAAAAGCGGAGCGATTTTAAAAGAAGTCGGAACAACCAACAGGACGCATTTAAAAGATTATGAAAATGCCATCTCGGAAAATACCGGCCTACTTTTAAAGGTACACACCAGCAACTACAGCGTGGTCGGTTTTACAGCCGCCGTCTCCCTGGAGCAGATGGTAGAGCTTGGCAATAAACAGAGGCTGCCGGTCATGGAAGATCTGGGAAGCGGGACTTTTATCGATTTTTCAAAATATAACATGACCAAAGAGCCGACTATCCAGGAGTCTGTGGCGTCAGGCGCTGATATAATAACCTTTAGCGGAGACAAACTCCTGGGCGGCCCTCAGGCAGGTATAATAATCGGCAGCAAAATTATTATCGATCGAATTAAACAAAATCCTCTTGCCAGGGCATTGAGAATTGATAAACTTACCCTGGCCGCACTTGAAAGTACACTGAGACTTTACAGGGAACCGGAAAAAGCTGTTAAAGCAATTCCAACTTTATATATGCTGACCATTCCACTGAGCGATATAAAAGACAGGGCCGAGAAACTTGCAAAATTGCTGTCGGATATTGAGGAACCTGATTTTAACAAACCAAGCCTTAAGAAACCAGGCCTTTCCGTAAGTATTTCAAATATATCCTCCCGCGCAGGCGGAGGCGCGCTCCCCCTGCTTGATCTGCCAAGTAAAGCCGTAAGGATCTCTATTGCCGGTATATCCGCAAATTCAATCGAAAAATCAATGCGCCGGAATGATCCGCCGATTATCGGCAGAATTGAAGAGGATCTGTTTGTCCTGGATTTAAGAACAATACACAACGAGGAACTGACTTTAATCGTCTCTGCAATAACTCAAATTATAAAAAAATAATATTATGGATAAAAAAAATATTATACTGGAAATTCTGAATAAAAGCCTGCAAGCAAAAGAGCTTTCCATAAAAAATAATGTTGACCGGATAATCCAGGCAGCCGATCTCATTTCCGAAGCAATCAAGAGCGGACATAAAATTTTGCTTTTTGGAAATGGAGGCAGCGCTGCGGACGCCCAGCACCTTGCGGCGGAATTTGTCAACCGCTTTAAAATAGA
>JAERRQ010000128.1 GCA_016735355.1 Desulfobacterales bacterium
AATTTTGCAAGTATAAAGGTAGCCTGGCCGGGAAAGAGTTTGATTTTATCAAGCGCTTTAAATCTTTTAAAAATTTTTTCTTTTTCTATATGAATAAAAGCCCTGGTTTGATTAATAAAAAGATCAACCTCATCTTTTTGCTCCATAAGATAGATAACTGCCGCCTGGGCCAGCACGTTCATTGTCCAGGGCATGGCGGCCAGGCGAAATTTTTCAATAATACCGACGCTTGAAATCATAAATCCTATTCTTAAACCGGGTATTCTGAAAATTTTGGACATGGAATTCAGAAGAATTATATTATCGATACCTCTATTTGCCATGCTCTCATTGTTTGCAGAGTTTACAAACTGCAAATATGATTCATCAATAATAAATAATTTATCAGGATTGTACCGGCATATTTCTTCAAGTTCCACAGCCGGTACAAGATTACCTGTCGGATTATTCGGGTTGCAGATAAAAACCGCATCAAAATCATTAACAGCATCATTTATCGAGTCTATGGAATGCTTAAAATCATCCGTCTCCGCTGCTGTTAAATATTGATGAGGTATATTATTCATGATACAGGCATCAGCATAATCTGCATATGTAGGGCCGAGTATAAGTGCTTTTTTGATTTTTAAAACTCTGGGGATTGAATAAATAAACTCTGTCGTACCATTGCCGGCTATTACCAGTTTATCTAAAATTTCATTTCTTTCCGCAAAAGCAATCCTGGCTTTAGCTGCATCCACTTCAGGCAGGCAGCATATGGAATCGACCTGTTCTTTTATAAATGTCAACAGGCCAGGCATGGGACCAATCGGATTTACATTGCTGCTCATGTCTATTATATCGGATGGTTTGCATCCCAGCCTATTTGCTGTTTTAAATATGTTTCCGCCGTGGCCTGTAAGCATTCTATCCCTTCTTGATTATACCTGAATTGAGCGTTTAGGGTTCGCCCAAAAATAAATTGGCAATTTTATCGGCATAAGGTCTGATTTTGGTATCCGTCATAATCATTTCCTTCCAATACCGATGATAAAACTTAATATCTTTTTTCCCTGCACTATGCGTTTTTGCGGTGCGCAAAGTTCACCCACCATTGTTTTAATATCAAAAACGACCACATATCCTTCATTGGCTTGTTCGGTTAAAAGGTATTTGCTGCAAAGCTGGTCAGTCGCTTTTTCAACAGTCTTATCAAGACTTGAGCGATTTATCTTGGTTTCGATAATGTATTTATGTCCATGGTAGATCAAAAGAATATCCATTCTTCCCAGTCCGCTTGGCATCTCGTAACGCAGTTCGCCTTTTCCTCCCTCTACAAACTGATACAGCCATGCGGTGAGCAAAAATTGTCCTGTTTTTTCGTATGGCTTCTGGTTCTTATAAAAGGCGTTTACGCCTATCTGGATGATGTATTCCTCAAAATCAGACAGAATGGCTTCCATATTTAAAAAACCATCAGAAGTAAAATAGGCATTATATGAAGTATCTGCGATTGCACCGGATTCTTGAAAAAAAGCTTTTAAGAATCGTCTCTTGTATATTGTATTGGCCACAACAGCCTTATCATTTTTTTCATTGATGAGACCATATTGTTCCAGCCATGATTGATTCTCATCATCCGGATTGTAGTCCACACCGTTGAATGTAATCTTGACAAAGGTTTCTTTGTATAATTTTGCTTTTTCAAGAAGGTTGTCAAAATGGCTGTTTCTTTCTTTAAGAAGATGCCTTATTCCCTTCTCCACATCTTCTTCAGTAATAGGGGATATGGTTTCAGGCTTAATGTTAATCGTAAGAATAGTGCCTATGCGGTTGACCAACCAAGGCTGGCCGGCTGTTTCCTCAAATACTTTATTTACTGCTTCTCCAGTAAATGACTGGTTTGTTTCTTCTGTATATTGGGCGTAAAGGTCATGGACATTTTTTAGCGTGAAAGGTGGAAGTTTTACCTGGTCAGCAATATTGAAAGGTGAGACACCGCCAACGATCAGCTTTGTGATATTGCGTATACCAACCAGTCCTACAGAGTAAAGAGCCTTGTCGGTATGTTCCTTGTATTTTTGATACAGCTCTCTTAAAGTTGTCAAAAAGTTTTCCAGTTCGTTTATTGGAATGCCATCAAATTCATCTATAAAGATAACAATTTTTTTAAATTCAATTATACGGTTTAATTCCTCAAACAGTTCACTCAATGAGATATGATCTGTCAGATTATGAGAATCCAGACATTCCTTTACAGTATTCAGTTTCGAGCAGTTTACAGCATCCAGTCTCTTTATTAGCTGGTTATATATGTCTTTTTGAATTAGTTGATAAAACCTTTGCCTGTCAAGGTTCTTATATGTTTGAAAACTAAGAAGCATGGACACATAGGCTGGATTTTTTTCAAGTTTTGAGCTGAAACCTTTAAAAAACGTTGTTTTGCCGCTTTGTCTTGGAGCGAATATTGAAAAGTATCTTCCCATGTCAACCATGGTTTTAATAACCTGGTTTTTTGTATTAACAACATTTTCCAACTCAACATGGTATGACATTTTCGGATCAACTGTCCCGGCGTCCTCAAACATCCGTTTTGATTTTTTATATTGCATCACGGATCCCCTCCAAAAAAAAATTACGGAATTTTCTTGTTTTTTATGACAGGGTTTCAGGAGTAAGGTACTAACCGATCAACATAGGTTTTATATGAAAGTGTTAAGTTTTAAGATAACACTTTCAAGTTTTGTTGTGCCCGACAAGGCATGCTGGTTATATTGAGACCAGCAAAAAAAGCATAGCTTCTATGGTCTCTGTCATGCCCCCAAGCATATCACCTGTAATGCAGCCCAATCGTTTTTTGTAATAAATTAAAATAGAGACGGTTAAGCCTATAAAAAGAACATTAAGCCACAATCCCGTCCATCCAAGAAAAAAAGAAAGCGCTATCGGTAGAAGCAACCCGCTGAAATCGGCAATGTTTAATGGCTCATTAAAAAGGTCGTAACCAGTGCCGTCTGATTTCCTGCCATAGTTTAAAAATTTTATCCCAAACAGCATGCTTCCCCTTGAATAGGCAGGAATCAATATAAGCAAAAGGGATCTTTTATAATCAAGGGACATGATACCGCAATATTTAATCGATAAAACAGATAAAATTGCAATGAGACCCATCACGCCAATCCTGCTGTCTTTCATTATTGAAAGGGTTTTTTCATTTGACCTGTGCCCAAAAAGTCCATCTGCAGCATCGCCAAGGCCATCAATATGAAAAGCGCCGGTCAAAATCACGAGCAAGACAACATCTAAAACCGCTACAACAGGGGCAGGCCAGATGAGCAAAAAGATTTGGTCAGAGATGGAAACTATGGTGCCTATAATAATGCCGACAATGGGAAAAAAAACAACCATCCCCCTGGGGTCATATATCCCGGGTTTCCCCAACGGCAGAATTGTTATAAATTGAATGGCTGCTAATAAGCGATTCATGATATTTAAAATTTTCAGTTTCAAATTTTCGTCCCCGTTCCTTCTTTAGTGCCCGAAGGAAAACTATAAATTTTTTTCAAGTTCAAGGAAGGGAAAAAATTTAACCACAGGAATACATTAAGTCTTTTGAGGATTAAAATTTTTTCCTGACGCAGAAATTGGGAAAATTAGCAGTTTTCGTTCAGGCACTATTTTGTAATTAGTATAAAACGGATTTCACTTTTGACCAGATCGGGCACTACAATAAGCAGTTTATCGCCCTCATCTACTATACAAAAATCGGCCGGGCCTTCAAAACCGCCTGCCAGGTTTTTAATTCCTGAAACCTGCGAATACTTTAAAAGAGTTTTCGATTTCCAGTCAGTTATCAAAAAACAACCACTCTTAAGCTGCACAAGGCCATCAAGCATTCCAAGATCTTTAATATGTATATCGGGTTTTCCTTCACGATCAAATGAATATAAACCTTGATCTGAACCGTTCATGTCAAACCCGACTGCAAACAGAGAACCATCCTGACCAGGACAGAGGCCGTTAGGTTCGAAAAAAAGATCGCTCGCAAAAAGTGAAATCTTTGGTTCAATCTCATGGCTTAGGAAGTCTGCCGGTTGGATAAGATAAATCTTTTTCCCGGAGCTGTCACTAATAAATAAATTGTTGTCAATCACTGTGGGATCATTGGCAAAGACAACTCCCGGCAGATCAATTGTCCGGCCATTGAGGGTTGTTAAATCAAAAATCCGGACCAGATCAATATCAACAACCCAGAGCTTTTCATTTTCAATCCATATCCCCTTTGGTTTATTAAGAGTATAACCGGAAACAGAGAATATATTATCTTCTATTGTTTTACCTTCCAGGGAGACCTTGCTGATTTTTCCTTTTCCGTCCTTTAAGGTCGGATTCAGAACCGAACCGAACTGACTGACATATAAAACCTTATCTTTTGGATCAAAAGCCACAGATTCAGGGTGTATAAAACCTGTGATCGATCTGTCGGATATTACAGAACTTTCTTTTGGGTTCCAAGCCATCGCGTCATAAGATAGTCCGGTTTGCAGTAATAATATTAATAAAAATATATTAATTTGTTTAAGTGTTGTTTTTTTCATATTAGGTACCTAAGGAACGGGGATGAAATAACTTCCCCAACTACGCATCCTGCTTGCCCTTTTGTCCGTCTTCTACGTTTATTTATTTTCTCTATCCTCATTTAATCTTAACAGGAATACCAGCCACCATCCATAAAACCTGATCCGCAGCAGCGGCGATATGCTGATTGGCGAATCCGGCGGCATCTCTGAACATCCGCGAGAGTCCGTTCTCCGGCACGATTCCTGTTCCTACTTCATTAGA
>JAERRQ010000183.1 GCA_016735355.1 Desulfobacterales bacterium
GCGATCTGGAATCGGCTCTGAAATACCACAGCCAGGCGCTTGAGATTGATAAAAGGATCGGTTATCTTCAGGGAGAGGCCTCAGACTTAGGCAACATAGGCTTGGTCTATCAGGATATGGGCGACCTGGAATCGGCACTGAAATACCACAGCCAGGCCCTTGAGATTGATAAAAAAATCGCTTATCTCCAGGGAGAGGCCAATCAACTTGGCAACATCGGCCTGGTCTATCAGGATATGGGCGATCTGGAATCGGCTCTGAAATACCACAGCCAGGCGCTTGAGATTGATAAAAGGATCGGTTATCTTCAGGGAGAGGCCTCAGACTTAGGCAACATCGGTGCTGTCTATCAGGCTATGGGCGACCTGGAATCGGCTCTGAAATACCTTAGCCAGGCAAAAGCAATCTTTGAAAAGATCGGGATGATCAACCAGGCTGAAATATTGGGTAAATGGATCAAAGAAGAAATAAACCCGACAAATCCGACTGCGCCAGGGGGCATATGGAAATGGATCAAAAAGCTGATCTCGTCAATCCTGGGTTGATAGGTGAGAAAACGGGGACGTCCATTGGAATATTATTTAATTTGTTTTGACAGCTTTAATCCGGCTTTTATGGCAGCTTTTTGCCCCCGCATAGCTGACGCCATGTCGTCGATGACGATGGTTAAAACTGACTGCATGTCCGGTCAAAAGCCGCCGCATTACTTTGGCTATCGGCGCTACTCCATAAAATATCTTTCGACGTTCTATTCCTCGTAGTATTATATGATGTAAGGCCCCCTTCTGGCCCTTTTAAATGGAACTGTCACGGGCAGACCTGATTCTTTACCTTGATTTGTCACAACAAAGCATGAAAGCCGATGATAGAGTTGCAAAGACTTTCATACAAACATTATAAAGCCAAAAATAGGATTTTTGAACTGAAAATGCTATGATAAAACTACAATCACTATTTTTTAAAGGCCATCCACAAAATATTCGCAAAAGATTACTCCGGGATATTATTTTTGTGGTGGCAATTACCTTTTGTTGCCTGGTGGCGCTCAGTATTTACCAAGCTCGAACTGTACGTAAAAAAGTCTCTAAAACCATTATAAGTGATGCTGCCACACTTGTTAAAAAGAGGGTTGTCCGCTTTTTAGATCCCATTGAAAACTATCTTGCCGTTATCAGCGAGTGGGAAAAAAACGGCGCTATTGACCAACGAAATGACCAGGAATTAACCAGACTTTTTATTCCTTTGCTCAGCGCCCATGCCCATATTGCAGGCTTGTTAATTGCAAATAGTAATGGTGCTGAATTTTTCTTGCAACAATACGATGGTGGCTGGCGTTCCAGGCGGCTTCATCCTGGCGATGGTGAAAGAACTGCAACCTGGCGCTCCTGGCATCTTGATGGTCAGCAATGTAATGTCTGGCAAGAAAAAACTAATTATCAGTCTGCAAATAGACCATGGTACAAAGAAGCTTTAAGCAAAGAACCCGGCAAAATCAGCTGGACTGAACCCTACACTTTTTTTACGACTCAGGAAATTGGAGTTACCGCTGTTACCCATTGGCAAGCAGAAGAGGATCTCGACTCTGAGCACATTATTGCCATTGACCTCTTGGAAAATAATCTCCTTGAATTTTTAAATACTCTCCAGGCAGGTAAAGATGGCCATATTATTGTAATAGAAAAAGATGGTTCAATTATTACTTATAATCAACTTAAACCAGGCAAAGTTGATCAACGACCTGCCCCCTTGCAAGCTGCACTGAAAATTTGGCAATCTCATAAGGGAAAAGAAGTTTCAGCCCTGGAATTCACCAGCAACGGCCAAGTCTGGTGGGCAGGCTTTAGCAAATTGGGCCAAGGTGATCCAAGTTCCTGGGTTGGCATTATCATTCCCCAGTCAAAAATCATGGATCACGTTGTCCAAAAATGGAGGCAAATCGGCACACTCGGCATCGCTGTCCTCATTTTTGCAATCTTTCTGGCTTTTCGACTTGTAAAAAAATACAGCTATCAGCTCAAAGATCTTCCCACCCAGCACATCGGCAGTCATAATTTCACTGATGAGTTAATGGCCCTTATTGATGCCGGAGAAAGTACCACCCTGGAATTTAAATCAACCCTGCGAACAAATCTTAAGACTGGAAAAAAGGGTAAGGAAATTGAAATTGCCTGGCTCAAAACCATAACAGCCTTTATGAATTCCGATGGCGGCATCTTACTTGTAGGGGTTGAGGATAACGGCAATATTCTCGGAATCCAGGTGGATAATTTTGAGAATGAAGATAAGTTGCGCCTATATTGTAAAAGCCTGATTAATAACCATATAGGTCCTGAATTTGTTCGTTTTATTAATTTAAAACTAAAACTTGTTAAAGAAAAACAAGTTGTGGTCATTGAATGTGAGCGAGTACGAAAGCCTGTCTTTTTGTCCATTGGTAAAAATGAAGAATTTTTTGTACGTTCCGGACCATCAAGTATGAAGATCACCATGAGTCAACTGGTGAAATACCTTGAAGAAAGAAGATAACAGCCATAATCGGTTGTCAATCAATATTTCAATGGAACGTCCCCAAACACGTCCCGTTACCATCTGGCTTCCCATGCAAAACTTGGGAACCTTTTACATAGAGCCTTGTAAAAGCAAATTTTTGGTTCCCAGTTTAGACTTCTATTTTTGCTATGTTTTTTTAACCGTTAACTGTAAACCGGCAACCGTGAACGGTTACCAATAATAATAAGGCGATAAGAATTTGCATAATGGTTATTAAACAGGCAATAGAAGTTCTTAAATTAGAGGCAGAAGGGGTATTAGGCTTAATCGACAAAATCGATGAAGGTTTTACCAAAATGGTAGAATTGATTTGTAATTCACAAGGACGTCTTATAGTTGGCGGTATAGGCAAATCCGGTATTGTAGGCAGAAAAATAGTGGCCACCTTGAACAGTACCGGAACAAGGTCACTTTTTTTACACCCGGTTGAAGCCATGCACGGAGATCTCGGAATGGTAAGCAGGAACGATATCTTTCTTGCTCTTTCTAACAGTGGAGAAACAGACGAACTTAACATTCTCCTTCCAAGTATACGAAGTATAGGCTGCCCGATTATTGCTTTGACAGGCAACATAAGGTCCACTTTGGCAAAGCAGAGTGACATAATTGTTGATGTTGGGGTTGATAAAGAGGCTTGCCCGCTTGGTCTGGCTCCCACTTCCAGCACAACAGCCCTGCTTGCCATGGGAGATGCGCTTGCCGTAGTTTTGATTAATAAAAAACATTTTAAACAGAGTGATTTTAAAAAGATCCATCCCGGAGGAGCCCTAGGCCAAAGGCTTTCGGCAATGGTGAAGGATATCATGCTCACCGGCGACTCCCTACCGCTTGTATCCGATTCCGCTTCTTTGAGGGAAGCAATTGAAGAGATAAACCGTCGTGCTTTAGGGACTGTTCTTGTTGGTAATGATAAAAACAGACTTGCAGGCATTATAACGGATGGTGATTTAAGACGCCTTTTGGCAGATCAAAGGCCTATCGATGATCTAACCGCCAGTGAAGTAATGACCAAAAAACCTCGCGCAGTCAGCCCCGAATCTCCTGTTTATGATGCCCTGAATATTATGGAGAGTTTCCAGATCACAATTTTGCCGGTTACCGATTCATCCGGCAGGATAGAGGGTATACTCCATTTGCATGATATATTGGGTAAGGGGGAATTCAAATTTAACGGAAAATAAATAGGCAATCTCAAAATGTTTAATTTTGAAGATGCCTCTAATGAATAGAGTTTTGAGGGGTTTTTTATATGATAAGACCATTGGAAGGAATCAGAGTAATTGAATGCGCTATATTTCATGCAGGGCCTGGAGCTTCCGCAATTATGGGAGATCTTGGCGCTGAAATAATCAAGATAGAGCAGCCGGGTTCGGGCGATCCTATAAGATTTTTGAAAAAAATTGGAAAAATACCTTTTGGCCTGCCGGGCGGAAGAAATATTTTTTGCGAAGGTGCTAACAGGAATAAAAAGTCTGTTACCGTTAACCTGATGACAGAAAAAGGACAGGCTATTGTTCACAGATTAGCAAAAGATGCCGATGTGTTTTTGACTAATTTCAGAAGGCCTGCTCTTGAAAAAATGAATATTACTTATGATGTAATCAGGCGGATAAATAAAAATATTATTTATACATCAGTATCCGCTTATGGTCCCAAGGGCCCTGACAGCGATCAGGGCGGATTCGATTACCAAGGCCAGGCCAGATCCGGAGTAATGTATTCCATGGGCGAAGAAGGTATGCCGCCTTTAGTCTGTCAGTTCGGTATTCTTGATCAGGCTACGGCATTTAATGCAAGCCACCAGATTATCGCCGCTCTTCTGGCGCGAGAGCGTTTCGGAATAAGTCAGGAAATCAAGATCTCCATTTTAGGTTCTTCAATGAATCTTATTTACTTTAATATTCTTACTTCTCTCGTGGGAGGTTTTAATGTTCCGCGGCACAAGCGTTCAGAGGAGCATCCCATGCGGAATCATTACAAGTGCAAAGACGGCAAATGGTTTATGATGACTCTTAATCCACCGAACAAAAACTGGGAATCTTTATGCCTCGCCCTGGAACATCCTGAGTTTATAAATGACCCCCGCTTCAACACCGATGAGCAGAAACTTGAGAATGCGGAAGAACTGGTTGCTATTTTTGATAAAATCATTGCCGAGCGGACGCGGGCGGAATGGCTTGAGATATTCAACCGGTATGATTTTTTCTGTTGTGCCGTAAATACCATGGAGGATCTTACTGAAGATCCCCAAATCCTGAAAAATAATTATATCGTAGATTTTGATCACCCTGACATGGGTAAAATTAAAATTCCCGGGTATCCGGCCTACTTCAGTGAATGTGAAGCGGGTATGGTAAGTGCTGTGCCTGAACTGGGAGAGCATACTGAGCAGGTTCTCCTTGAACTGGGAGGATATACTTCAGAAGAAATATCAACAATGAAAGATGAAGGAGTGGTTTGATATGATAATAGAAAAGCATGAGATACGCCTGTTAAAGGAATTTTACGATCTTATGGCACATACCCGTGCAATACGATTTATTATTGTTGAGAACATATTTAATAATAACCTTGAATCATCAGACTCCGATGCAATAAATAACGCAAGGATTAATGTTGAAAAGTTACAGATCACTTCTCTTGAGAATGCACTTTTTTCTCTTGAGAATATTCCTTTTGAAGGGACAAGGCGAATTTTGTTTCTGGATTCCTCAAAAAAAATAGAGGTAGATCTTGCATATGAAATAGAAGAGCTGAAAAAGGATATTTTCTACCTTAAAAATGGAGAAAAAAAATTTTTCGGTTATCTTGAAAATATACATTCCGGCTTCACGGAACAGGTAGAAGCTGGAGTAAAAAGACTGGAAGGGCTTGATTTTAACTGTTTCATAACCGACCGGGACGGCACCACCAACAATTACTGCGGCAGGTACAGATCTTCAATCCAATCTGTTTATAATGCTGTTTTTATTACTCGTTTTGCAAAAAAAAGAGCTGAGCATCCTATTATTATAACTTCCGCGCCGTTGAAGGATTGCCCGGGCATAGTCGATGTAAGCGTAAATCCTGAAAATACAATTATTTATGCCGCATCCAAGGGGCGTGAATGTATAGATCTGGGCGGATTACGCCGAACTTATCCCATAGAAGAAAACAAACAACAACTTATCAACGAATTGAATGAAAAACTTTCCTCTCTATTAACGGACCCAGAGCTGGAAAAATTTACCTTAATAGGCTCCGGGTTGCAGTTTAAATTCGGACAAACAACAATTGCACGGCAGGATATAAACGGATCTATTCCCCAGGATGAATCTGCTAAATTTTTAAAACTTGTAC
The DNA here is from genome assembly GCA_016735355.1 of Desulfobacterales bacterium. GTDB lineage: Bacteria > Desulfobacterota > Desulfobacteria > Desulfobacterales > BuS5 > BuS5. The sequence continues at coordinate 5,890 of JAERRQ010000183.1, forward strand.
AAGGCATTGTTACGGATGTCGATCCGGATGGGAACAATTTCAGAATCGAAGATACCGGCCTTGATATTGAGATAATCCTTACAATTGAAGATTCGGAATCAGTACTAAAGGACTTTGACAAGGGGGATGCAGTCAGGTACCTTAATACCGAATTAGATCTCTCAATGTCCAAAGGACCACATCTGATATGCGGAGACACAGCATCAGATATTCCCATGATAGAAGCTTCCATTGAACAGAGCGATGATACATGGACTGTTTTTGTAACTAAAAACAGGGCACTTATAGAAAGAGTGTCGGCAATATCTTCTAATACCGTATTAGTAACGGAGCCGGACATGCTGGTTGCCATGCTGGCCTGTTTGTCACGATAGCCTATACCTCTCAAGGCTACAAAACGTATATTTTTTGTAACCGTTCACGGTTGTCGGTTTACAGTTAACGGTTAAAAAACATACCAAAACTCGAATTCTAAACTGGGAACCAAAGGTTTGCTTTTACAAGGCTCTGAGTAAAAGCTTCCCAAGCTTTGCATGGGAACCCGGATGGTAACTGATGATCGAAGCCTAATGATTGAAACATTTTAGCTATAAATTTCAAAATTTTTTGGTTTTTTCAACCGTGAACTGATAAGTGTAAACCGTGAACGGTTACAAAAATAGTGATCAAATGTGTATCTATTTGCATACAACAATGGTTTTGGTTTCGATGGTTGAGGATGGATTCGGACTATGCCAACTAAAACCGGCCAAGTTAATTTTTTTCCCATGCGCTGCCAAAAGACATATAATTCAACTTTCTGACTTATATTATTTGTTTTGATTATCGGTGCTTTCTGTGGTTGATCCGTGCCTGGTTTACGGTTTACAGTTTACGGTTACCGGTCAGCTCAAAACAGGGTAGTGTTTTTATTTATTTGAAATTGCATAGAAAATAGTTGGAATAAATACCAAACAATTCCTCAATGTAATTTCCGTAAACCGGCAACTGTAAACCGTAAACTTTAAAACGAACTGGTAGCAAGGCTCATATTATTTGTAAAACCAAAAGGTTATGCCAAGTCAGAAAGTTGAAACATATAACATATAAACTTGTTGAAATTATTGATCTGCACTCTTTTGTATGGACTACAAGAAATTGAGCCTGATGCATGGATAGGGTAGGGTGAGCGTTTTGAAAATGGTTTTTTGTATGAAATAAACTACATAATTAGTGGTAGTTTATTTCATAAATATAGGCAAAACTTTCATTTCTTTTGGGATGTTAAAAAACACTACACGGTATAACCACCTGAAAAATAATGCTTTATTAAAGTAA
>JAERRQ010000120.1 GCA_016735355.1 Desulfobacterales bacterium
ATACTGCTTCATGGTCTGCGAGGATTTTTTTTAATATCCGCGCAGAATCCATGCCCTGGATGTCGATTTTGCCGACTTTGTCGGTCAGGTCTGTGATTTTTACATCCCGTCTTCCAATATTATTCTTTAAATGTTCGGCAATAATGCTTCCCATACCGGCATTTACAACCGCCATGCAGCATTTTTCTTTAAGACGAAAAATAATGGCATCATCGATCACCCAGCCCTTCCTGTTCAGAAAAGCCCCGTAAACCGATCTGCCGTCATAAAGCGGTTTTTTGTTTTTCTCCATGCATCTGCTTATATCCCGGGTAAAACATAACTGGATAATATCAAAAGCATCCTGCCCCTCGATTATCAGGGCCGACATATGACTTGTATCGAAAAGACCGGTTCCTGTGAGCACTGCAAGATGTTCATTTTTTGCAGATGCATACCATAAGGGCATGGCATATCCGCCGAACACAACCATATTGGCGTTGTTTGACACATGAATATCATAAAGAGGAGTTTTGCCGGGTTTGTCATTCATAGAATAATAACCTCCCTCTGTTTATAAGGTTATAAGCGACGTTCCCGCAGAGAACAAGCCGAAAATTATTGCGGAATAAGCTGAGTAATTTTACCTAAGGTTTTATAAATATTTATGAAGTTATGCGCAGGAAGAAAAGAACACATTCTATTGTTGCGTAAAGGTACAAGCTCTTCGGCTCTTCTAAAAACTATAAGTCAAAATGTGCCTTTATCTTAAACACTTTTGTAGCGGGCAGGTTAAGTATTTCTTTGATACCTGTTGCTCCGGATATGGCCTGAAGTCTATTGTTTATCTCATCCATGGATGGAGCTATAAATGTAAACCATATGTTATAATTATTGTCCCTCTGATAGTTGTGTGTTACCCCGGAATATTTATTAACATGCATGCTAAATGATTCTATTTTTTCTTCAGGAACTTTTGCAGCACACAGGGTACTGATAAACCCCAATTTTCCAGGAACAAAGTTACCTCCGATGCGCCGTATTATTCCGTTTGACCGCATTTGTTTGATTCTTTGCAGAACAACCTCTTCCGTAAGAGCCAACTCCACGGCAATATCCAGATATGGCCGCGTAGTAACAGGAAAGTCTGACTGGATGCGATTGAGAATTTTTCTATCTATATCATCCAATCTGGTCAGAGAGCGCTTTTCCGTTTTTTTTCCCTCTATCATTGTAAAATCAATTAAATTAACAAAAAAAGCCCTGGTAATGGTTCGCTTTTTTAGCGAACCATTAGGAACAGGGCTTTTTAAAAATTATCAACTTAAATTTTTGTAGATTATACACATCCGGTCGGTTTTGGCAAACCAGCCATTTTGCATGCCCCTTTACCGGGTCCTGATGGGAAGAGCTCATAAATATGTTTCAGTTTAAATTTGGTAACTTTGGAAAGAACTCTCACCATGGGAGCAATTCCGTTTTTCTCATAATAATCCTGTAACATATTTATTACTTTGCGATGCTCATCATTCAGTTCATCAATTCCTTCCTGTTGTTTGACAAGCTGAATCCATTCTTCGCATTTTCCTTGTTCATACACCTCTATGAACCCGTCTTCATCTATTGTGAAGGTTTTACCCATAAATTCTGTTTCCGCCATACAAATAGCCTCCTTGTTAATAGTATAATAATTTTGGCCGATAGCCTATTTTTTTTTATTAAAATATAAAAATATACTATTATAGTATTCCTGTCAAGTTACAAATTAAAATGAATAGTTTTAATTTAAAGGATATTAATAACCGTGAACGGTTACGAATATTTCTTTTAATATTCCTTTGGGGTTTTGTTAAGCTGAGCAAGTGTAAAGACCGGGCCGTCCTTACAGACAAGCTCTTTTCCTATATTACACCTGCCGCACATCCCTATGCCGCACTTCATACGGTTTTCAAGGGACATGATTATATGATCATGCTCATAACCAAGTTTTTCCAGAACAGGCTGGGTAAATTTAATCATAATCGGAGGGCCGCAAATAATGGCATAAGAATCGGCATTGCCGGACGGAGCTTTTTGTTCAACAATTGTGGGGACAAAGCCGACGTTATATTTCCAGTCAGGATCATCCGTGCCGTCAACTGTTATATGCATCTTGATGTCATCACGTTTCTCCCATTCCGCCAGTTCTTCCCTGTAAAGCAGCATCCCGGGGCTTCTGGCGCCGTAAACAACATCGACATCCCCAAATTTATGCCTATTATCAGGGTGAAGCAGGTATACAATTGATGAGCGCAAAGTAGTGAATGCAAATCCGCCACCGATTATTAAAATATTTTTACCCTCCAGTCGGTCCCAGGGATACCAGTTTCCTAATGGACCTCGGATACCCATAATGTCTCCCACTTTCATGTTGTGAAGATGGGTGGATACCAGGCCGGACCGGTTGACGGTAAATGTGACGAAACCCTTTTCAACGGGAGATGAAGCAATTCCTATAGGTATTTCACCCTTTCCTGGAATGGAAAGTTCTGCAAATTGACCGGCTTCATACGTGAACTTTTCTTCATCTTCTTTATTTAAAAAAACAAACCTAAATGTTTTAAGGCTCTTATCTTCAGTTGCAATATCAATATCATCAATGCGAACCGGATAAGGCAGATATGGATTTATCATGGTTTTTCCTCTTTTATTCGGCTTACACGGCAGGTTCGTAACTGTTCATCTTTTCACAGATGCTGCGTATGTCAATATTTACCGGACATTGACGAACACACCTTCCGCATCCGACACACATTATTCCCTTTTCATATTTATCCACAAAATATTTCAGCTTG
>JAERRQ010000261.1 GCA_016735355.1 Desulfobacterales bacterium
CAGCGATGAGGAAAAGAGAATACAGCAAAACGAAGAAGGAAGCGTAGAGCATTGCCTCTCCAATTAATACAAGGAATAGACCGATATACATAGGATTTCGCACATATCGGTACGGCCCTTGAAGGACAAGTCGCGTGGGAGGATCAAAGGGCGCCGGGGTGCCCCTCCCACGTACCACGAAATCCTTCACGCACCAAAGGGAGACACAAGCACCTATTGTGAATGGAATCAGTCCTGCGCACCGTACTGTACCCATGTCGGCCACAACACGGTGTCGAGTTGCCATAAAGATTCCCAAAGGTGTCAGAAACGCAACGATGCATAGAAAAACAGGCCCTATCACTAAAGTTTTGAACAATGGCGAGTTGAATTTCATTTATTTCTCCTAACCAAGCTCACCGGCCGCCAACAATGCGGGGGAAAGCCTTCGAAAAACTACAACCTTTATGCGGAAGACAGCGTTTCAAAAAATGCGGCGCGGTTAGCGGTCGGGTAGCGTCTGGTTGTGCCAGATGGATTTTAAATCAATGAAGAACTGGCTGTTTCTTCATCTTCGTTTTTAAATTTAGGTGGTTGTTTACTCATCACTGTACACTCTTCTTTCTTTGCGACTCATATCTCTTGCCGACGTCCAAAGCAGGAGAAACAGGGAACGACCGGGAAAAACAGAACCCTTCGCACATTACATCTGCAATCCATCATCTGAAAGAAGCTTATCCATATCGGTTAAAGGATTCTCGGATGTGATGCGGACTTCTTGTTTTTGACCCGGCGGAACGAATTCAAGACATTTGCAATGAAGTCCTAGCCGATGGTAGGAGAGAGTGTTTTTTAAATAGCGGATAGATTTTTTCGATCCGTACCGCGTGTCTCCTGTAACAGGATGACCGGAAAGTTTTGCATGACGTCGAATCTGGTGTTTCCGACCGGTCATCAGTTCAATTTCCAGCAAAGAATAACGGCTGCTTTGCTGTAACACCCTGTACCTGGTCATACACTTTATACGCCTGCCTTTACCGACAGGATCTTTTCTACCACCTGCTGTCTTTGACAAGGGATAATCCCATATATGATATTGATGACTTCCTGCCTCCTGATCAAAACCACCATGTACAAGGGCAAGGTATCTTTTTTTAACCCTTCCCTTGACAAACAGTTCAGACAAGTTGCGCAAGACGTTGATATCCGTAGCAAGCAATATCACCCCGCTTGTCTCTTTGTCCAGCCTGTGAACCGGATGAATCAGGAAGGAGGCATTTATCCCAAGATGCTTTTTCAGTAAAGCATCTGAACGAATCCTGTCAGACACCACATAAACAAGGTCATTTCCGGGATCATTATGGACACTCAATCCGCAAGGTTTGTCCACTGCAAGCCAACCTTTTTGAAAGTCCAGAATATGGATCTGATCCATAGGGTCTATCCCCCGGCCTTTTTAGCTTTATAGCCCAGCTTGTTTAGCTCTTCAACCAGAATATCTCTGTGATCACCCTGAATTTCGATTACACTGTTTTTTATTGTGCCACCGGTTCCGCATTTTTGTTTAAGTTTTTTTGCAAGCTCTTTTAACCGGACTCCTTCAAGAGGAACTCCTCTGATTAAGGAAACGCCTTTTCCTTTTCTTCCCTTGGTAGATCTCTCGACGCGAACTTTTCCGTCTCCCTTGGTAGGATTATTTTTTTTCTTGTTGCATTTACATTTATCAGATTGCTTTCCGCAGGAAGGGCAAATTCTACCGAACCCCGTTGAATAAACAAGTCTGCTATTATTATCTCTATCTTTCAATTTTAAAAATGCTCACCCAATTGGTTGCCGTCAGCAGCCCCCCATAGTCTTGAGGATCTCTTTTACCTTGTTGCCATCAGCAAGCTTTCCAGAATACTTCATAACCCCGTCTGGTCGAAAAATTAAAATCCTTTCAAAAGCATAATTATCAAGCTTTCAGGACTAAATTCAACTATTTTTTTCGTCCGTCGTTAATATTGTGTAATATAAAAGGTCGTGGTAAGCTTTTATATTTTGATTAATTACATTGTAAAAATAGTGTGTTATAGTTTTGGGGGAAAACGGGGACGGGGAAAACGGGGACATCCATTGGAATATTATTTAATTTGTTTTGACAGCTTTAATCCGGCTTCTATGGCAGCTTTTTGCCCCCGCATAGCTGGCACCATGTCGTCGATGACGATGGTTAAAACTGACTGCATGTCCGGTCAAAAGCCGCCGCATTACTGTGGCTATCGGCGCTACTCCAGTTCGTAACAACAAATGCAGGTGGTTAGGTATTAAAGCCCATTCAAAACAATGGATTTTAGTTTCGGTTAAAATAAGGCCAAGTTTTTTTAAAAATTATTATGGTCGTTGTCATCATAAAATATCTTTCGACGTTCGATTCCTCGTAGTATTATATAATGTAAGGCCCCGGGGGCGTCTATGCGAGCTTTTCTTAGCATGAAAATTCTATAGTTTAACCTTAATCAGTTGTCAATCAATATTTTAATGGACGTCCCCAAACAATTCCCGTCCCCAAACAATTCCAAACAATTCCGTCCCTTGCGGTCATGATCGCTCCCGGTAAGCCCATGTCTGCCGCAGCAGCCGTGTCGGCGGGTTCGGCGGCCGGAACTGCCAGTTCCACGACTGGCTGGATAAAAAACCCAGCAGCAGCGTCAGGAACTGCCGCGGGGCACGGATGAAGATCGGCAGCGAACGTAAGGCGATCGTCACCACCCGAGGGGACAGCAGTACCCGGCGGACCTGCCGTAACCACTCCTCCGAGGTCAGGCGGTAATCCTCGGTCCCGTCTACCTCTTCGACGAGGTCGAAGTACCTTTCTGCACACCGCTGCAGCTGTCCAGACTCGGGGTAGTACCCTCCCCTAAGGTACCAATGGCATTCGCTTAAGGCATTTTAGGTATAAAATTCTCTATATATTGTGTATAATTTTGTCACACTACACAATATATAGTCTTTACAGATTCCGCATCAGATTCCGGGCAGATTCCGGGGACACCATCCTTAATTATTAACAAACATTCAAAAATTATTGAAAAGGACACATAATTAAGTATGGTGTCCCCGGAATCCGATTTGCGATAAATGGAAAAAAGTTGCCGATGCCAGAAGGACAAAATCTAAATATAAAAAAAGAAATATATGCAACAAAATTTGACTATTATATTTTCCACTGTTTAATGGATGGGGTTATTATTTACAATGATGAAGCTATAACATCTCGCCAAAAGAGAATTCTAAACGCCATAAAAGCAGATACCCTTAAGCGCTATTCTAATGTAGCCATACCAGATAAAGACAAAAATACTGAGGATGATATTCTTAATACAATTCTCCTTTATGGGACGGAAATATATTGGACAAATATACAAGACATTATGAAAAAAATTAAATCTGATGACGATAGCAAATTTTCGGGTGGTACCTTGCGACTTGATTTGGAAAAGCTGATTAAAAGAAACTATGTCGCATCAAAAAAATCTTCTACAAGCAAGAATAAAGAACTATACGCAATTAAAGATATTCTTCCCACCCCAGCCACTCAACTGCCAAAACCTTCAGATATTAAAGATGAAAAATATCAGGGGAAGCCTATTCAAGTAATCAATCCAATTACCCGTATCAGAGAAACAATTTAATGTTTTCAATACCTACAGAGATCATGAAAGATAGCTTTTTTGAAACAACCTATTGAAATTACAAAA
>JAERRQ010000047.1 GCA_016735355.1 Desulfobacterales bacterium
TAATGGGATCCATAAATTTACACCGAAAACATGAAAAACCATTCAAAGCTTGAAATTGAAAATTACATGATTATTTTTGTTGATTGATTATTAATACAATAAATCTGTGAAAGAATACAGTGAAATGGAAAAGCATACAGTGAAAAAAGAAACAAGTAACCAAAAAATTAGAAACATTGCGATCATAGCTCATGTTGATCATGGCAAGACAACCCTTGTGGATCACATGTTCAGGCAGAGCGGAATTTTCAGGCCCGGGCTGGAAGTAGATGAAAGAATCATGGACACCATGGATCTGGAGAGGGAAAGAGGAATCACGATCGCTGCGAAAAATTGTTCCGTGCAATGGGAAGGGGTCAAAATTAACATAATCGACACCCCCGGACATGCTGATTTCAGCGGTGAGGTAGAACGAGCGCTTACTATGGCTGACGGCGCTATTCTTCTTGTCGATGCATCCGAAGGGCCGCTGCCCCAGACACGTTTCGTGTTAAAAAAAACCCTTGAAAAAGGGCTCAAAGTCATAGTTGTGATAAACAAAATCGACAGAAAGGATGCACGCCCGGATGAGATTCTCGATGAAATATATGACCTTTTCATAGATCTTGATGCAGACGATGAACAACTCAATTTTCCCTATCTTTATGCTGTCGGGCGTGAAGGCATTGCAAAAAAAAACCTATCCGAAGAAAGCGATAACCTTAATCTTCTTTTTAATACCATCATTGATGAAATACCTCCTCCCCGATTTAATATAGAAGAACCATTCCAGATGCTCGTGTCTGATCTCGGGTATTCGGATTATCTCGGCAAGCTTGCTATCGGCCGCATTTTTAACGGAAATGCCGAATTCAAAGACACCATGATCTGCATAAACGATAAAAATGAACAGATTCCATTCAAAATATCGGAGCTTCAAATATATGAAGGTATGAAGCTCAAGGAAGCCAATGTCCTAGAATCCGGTGATATTGTCGTTCTTTCGGGAATGGAGGATGTCAAGATAGGTGACACCATCTGCACGCAAGAGTTTCCAAAACCCATTAATAGAATAACCGTGGACGAGCCGACCATCGCCATGGAATTTACGATAAACACCTCTCCTTTGAACGGAAAAGATGGTAAAATCGTACAATCCGGGAAGATACGTGAAAGGCTAATCAAGGAGACCCTGCAAAACGTTGCCATAAGATTCGAACAAACAGAGGACAGGGATCGTTTTATCGTTAAAGGCAGGGGAGAGTTCCAGATGGCCATCCTCATCGAAACCATGAGACGGGAAGGATTCGAATTGAGCGTGGGAAGGCCCAAGGTGATTTACAAACATGAAAACGGGAACATCATGGAACCAATCGAGAAATTATACGTGGATTGCGCTGAAGATTTCTTGGGCGTTGTCACCGAAAAGCTTTCCCTGCGAAAGGGGCGCATGACAAACCTCGTGAATAACGGGAAAGGTAGAGTGAGTGGTGAATTTTCGATTCCTTCCCGTTCATTGATCGGTTACAGGGATGAGTTTCTTACGGATACCCGGGGAACCGGGATCATGAACACCATTTTTTCAGGATACGAGCAGTTTCGAGGCGAATTCCCCACAAGATCCACAGGCTCGATTGTTTCTGACCGGCAGGGTAAATCAGTTGCATATGCTCTTTTTCACCTCGAACCAAGAGGACGTCTTTTTATCGTCCCCGGCGAACCTGTTTATGAAGGAATGATAATAGGAGAGCATAATAAAAGCGGTGACATAAACGTGAATCCGTGCAAAGAAAAAAAGCTTACGAATATGCGCGCTTCAGGAAAAGATGAAAGTATTGCATGCTCGCCAGTGCAGCCCATAACACTAGAAAGGGCCATAAATTTTATAAAAGATGATGAAATGGTGGAAGTTGTTCCGAATTCCATTAGGCTGCATAAGAAAACATTTTCAGCGCAAAAAAGACATCTGCTGAGATCATTGCAAAACAAGAACAAATAACAGAATCAGGAACGGGTACGAAATAACTTCCCCAAGTAGGCCCATAGATTCATTCTCGGCACGAAACCGCATGCTGCGTGGAGAAGATAGTTGGGGTGGCCCTATGTCGTATTACGTCTGCTCCAAGGATCGCTACAGGCACGAGCCAGGCAACAGTTTAAGAAAAAAATACAGCAAGCATACCGGGGTTCGCTTGGCCGTTATCGCTCATTGGTGAAAACAGGAGAAGAATGCAATGCCGAAACAATTGCCAAAGAAAGATGCGTGGGAAGAAGGAGATTTGCGAACAAAAAAAAAGGAAAATTTCTTTCGATTGACCTCTCGATCAGCCCTCGATATTATTAACTCCCTATCTGCCCATATAGCAATTTTGGATCATAATGGAACGATTCTGGCAACAAATGGGGCCTGGGCGGACTTTGCAAAAGCAAACAAAATACGAATGCGGCCGGATATGGTTAATGCAAACTATCTTGAGATATGCGACCGTGCTTTAAGTGATTCTGCCGAAAATGCCGGGAAGGTATCTGAAGGGATTAGGGCCTTGATTGAAAAAAAAATTGATGAATTTGCAATAGAGTATCCATGCCATTCCTCTCATGAAAAACGGTGGTTTTATATGCGGGCCACGCGGCTTTCAGATTCCAGACCAATTCAGGTAGTAATCAGTCATGAGAATATAACCGCCCTCAAAAAGGCTGAAGAGGAGTTGAGGAAGAAGCAAGCGGAACTGAAGCTTCAAAGACAAGACCTTGAAGAAACCAATACGGCTCTTAAGGTTCTCTTGAAACAAAGGGAAGGTGACAAGCATGAACTTGAAGAAAGTATGGTCTCCAATATCAAAGAACTGGTCTTTCCATATTTAGCCAAGCTACATAATGCAAGACTTGATTCCAGCGAGAAAACCTATCTGGATATCATCGAATCTCACCTTAACGAAATTGTCTCACCCTTACTCCGAAAACTCTCTTCAAGGTACCTCAACCTTACGCCCCAGGAAATCCAGGTGGCCTATCTTGTGAAAGACGGCAAGAGAACAAAAGAAATTTCTCAGATCCTGTTCATTTCAGAACACACCGTTAATTTTCATCGTAAGAGGATAAGGGAAAAATTAGGTCTGAAAAAAAAAAGCACTAGCATGCGAGCATTCCTCCTTTCCCTGGAAGAGTAGTAGTTTTTACCTACCATTT
>JAERRQ010000013.1 GCA_016735355.1 Desulfobacterales bacterium
TGCGGCCTCTTTTTCCATATTATAGGCTTTGATTGTTCTGATACCTGCAAAGCGCTCCCTGACGGCTTCAGTCAAATCTGCAAAAACCGACTGCACCTCCCCGTATCGCTGGTGCATCTTTTTGCTGAAAAAACGTGCTCCGAAAACCAAAAAAGGCATTGGAATAAGGACCAGGAATGTTAAGTCTACATTTATATAAGCCATAAAACCTATGGCGGCGGTGCCAAGAACCAGGGCATCAGTAAGAGCTACAATACCCATGCCGGTTGCCATCCTGATATGCATGATATCATTTGTGGCATGGGCCATAAGATCGCCGGTTTTCATTTTGCCGAAATATGATGCGGAAAGTGTCTGAATATGCTCAAAAAGTCTGTTGCGCAAACCCTCTTCCACCCTTCTCGACATACCGAGCAGGCAGCGCCGCCAAAGATAGCGAAAAATACCTATCAGAATTGCGCTTACGGCAATATACAGGGCGTATAAAAGCAATCCGTGCGGGTCGATCCGGTATGAAGATATATCGTCCACCGCCCATTTAATTATCCGGGGAATAAAAAGCTGTATAAAATCGACTATAATAAGACAAGAAAGACCGGGGATAATAAAAATGAGGTTTTCTTTAAGATAGGGAGTTATAATGTTAAATGATTTCATAATGGCAATAGAACGGAATTTTGATTGTCGCCGTACGATGCCCTTTCATGATCAATCAGTCTTTTTTTAAAAGCAGCGCCACCGCCAAACATGCCTGATGAACCATCACTTCTGACTACTCTGTGGCATGGTATTAGTATCGGGAACCTGTTTTTTGCAAGAGTGGATCCGACAAATCTGTATGCCTCCGGTCTGCCGATGGTGGTGGCGATATCCTTATAGGAACGTAAGTTCCCGTATTGAATGTCGGCGGTTGCGGACAGAACTGTTCGTTGAAGCTCTGTCAAGTATTCCAGATTCAGCAATTTCCACGGTGTGTTTATGGGTATTCCTTTACAATAGTCGATTATCATGTTTTGGATTAAAGTCGCCTTTTCATGAACAACAAATTTTTTACACCCGTTTTGATATATCCTTTTACCGGGGAATTCTTTTTTTACGGTCGGCAAGAAAATTTTGATAATCTGAAACGGTTTTGTTTGATAAAATATGGCAAAATCGCCAAAACCTGTAGTAAAAAAAAGATAAAACATCTGAAACATCATTTATTCATACCTCGGAAGGTTACAAATTGCGTTTTTTCGGTGAGCAATAAGCATCAAGAGCAAGGCGGGAAGGCTCGTAATAGTCGGCTATTGCGAGTCTGAGCAACGCAGCTTCTTGATGTTCAGGGCCATTGAAAAAGCGTAATTTGTGGCCTTTCGAGGTATATGTTGCCGGGAATCGTTTCAAGTGTACGGCACACCTGTTTTATTACCCATTCCGGCGTGGAGGCTCCGGCTGTTATTCCAATAGAATTGAATTTTGAAATTATGTTTATATCCATCTCGGATACTGTTTCTATGTGAAAAACCGGTTTGCCTGTTTCTCCGGCAATCTCGGCGAGTCTTTGTGTGTTTCCGCTGTTATGGCCGCCGATTACTATTACCGCATCTACTGATTTAGATAGAAGTTGTGTCTCGGTTTGCCGCTTTATGGTGGAATTGCAGATAGTATTGAAAAAAATGTAATGGGGAAAATTTGTTGATGCCCATTCCTTGACTTTTTCAGAAAAAGTTATGTTCTGTGTGGTCTGAAAAACGATTATTGCTTTTTTGAAAGACGGCAAGGCTTGAAGATTATTAATATTATTCACAACATGTCCGTTGCCCCGGGCAAAACCGAGCAGCCCCACAACTTCGGGATGATCCTTATCACCAATAATTATAGACACATACCCTTTTTCGGCATGCCTGGCTATGATTGTCTGGACCTTTATTACGCGGGGACAGGTTGCGTCTATCACGTTAAATCCGGCCCTGATTAGTTTGGCCTTGGTATCAGGGGGTATTCCGTGGGCTCTGATTAATATTGTGCCGGATATTTTATCCGGTATTTCACAAATAACGGAAATCCCTTTTTCTTCCAGACAATGCAAGACGTTTGCATTATGAATAAGGGGGCCGAAAGTGTATATGGGCGGAACGTGTTTATCAGGAGCAGCCATGGCCATTTCAACGGCTCGGTGGACACCCATGCAGAAACCTGCCGTTTCGGCAATGATTACTTTCATAAATGCAGTATCACAATTCTTTCAGAAAGATATTATGATCCACCAGCTCAAGTGAATGTATGTTTGCCCTGATAAATTTCTGATCTCCGAAGATACTGACAAGTTTCAGGCCGTCTTCTTCAGGTTCAACAGTATCGACAGCTTCCATTATCAGTTTATTACCGTTTTCTTCTATAAGGTATGCATTGGCTTCGCACATTGTATTTCCTCTCGAGCCAATTTCAAAACGCCCCCTTTTGCCCGATCTCTGCGGCAGACACAAATTTTAATCATAGAAATACTTAATGTATTCCTGTGGTTAAAATTTTTGCCTTTCTTGACCTCGAACAAAATTGAACATTGTGAAACTATCTCTTTTATTTGTTGTTTTTATAGAATTTATGTACATGCTCTTCAATAAGAGCTTCTAAAATACGGGGAAGCGGCATTGCTGTTATCCCTACAAGCTCAATATTCTCCTGTGAAAGGGGTATAAGAAATTTTTTTGCAGGACTCAGCGACACGGCTTCGGCAATTCCCGTGGTGACCTCACCCATCATGGCATGGGCTATAATAATACCTATGGGGCCGATTATTATATCAACATTCCGTACGGTCTGCACAATGGCATTTTCTCCGGAAGCGCCGCGATTAGCCCTGGCTTTAAGCATCTGAGCCGTGGCTATGGCATTTGTTCCCAGAGCAATTATTTCAAAATTCTCATTAAACAATTCCTTAATTTTTTTTATAACAGCGCTGCCGATACCTCCACCCTGCCCGTCTATAACACAAATCTGTTTCATAATAATAATTAAGATTCCAAGTTTACAGCTTTATGATCTTCTTCCAGGAATGTCTCTCCCTTTTTGAAAGACGCCTGCTGGGCCCCTTCTTCTTTGTTGTGGGAATCCAGCCCGGATTATCCTCTTCGACCATACCTTTTATATCCATATATTCCGCCATAATCATTTTTTCCTCAAAAAGAGGAGAGCTGATTGCTGCAGAGCCGTAAGAAACAGCCGCATTAATAATATCCCGGTCGGAACTAACGATCATAGCCTTTTCTCTCTCCCTGGCGGCCATTCTTTTAATTACTGCATCGGCAGACTCTCCTTGACGGGAAAATTGTATTATTATTCCTTTAATATAATCCCTAAACGCTATT
>JAERRQ010000326.1 GCA_016735355.1 Desulfobacterales bacterium
CCTCTTACCCAATGGCCTGACCAGGAAAAAATACGTAACTATATCAGCAAGCTTGACCTGAGTGTATATAACGGCCTGACCTTGAATATTAATTGTTATTATTTTGATTATATTCTCCCTGCGGCTACCTGGGTGGAATCGGGTGGAGTCTCTCCGGTGTCGGATGACAGCCGTTTTGTATGGACACCCAGGCTTATCGAACCACCTGGAGAGGCGCGTCCCGGTCGATGGTGGTGGATAGAACTGGGCAAAAGAATGGGGTTTGGGGATATATTGAGGGATGAGTTCAAAGATCCGGTGGTTCTTCAAGACTATGTGGGATTTGAGAAAGGATTTACAGTTGATCGTTTTCTGGCTAAAAAAGACAATTCTTTACGTGCACCAATTAATGTAAAAGAGGGTAAGGTGTATGAAAGGAGTACTCTTTTTTTGGATAAAAAGTTTCCAACCAGGAGTGAAAAAATAGAACTTTGGACACAGGAGATGGAGTTAAAATTCAATAAGTACGGCCTTGCAGCAATTCCCGAGTTTTATATGGACTCTGATATCAGCTGTGGATCCGAAAAGACTCTTCTTTATAACCGAAAAGCCCTGATTCTTTCCCCTTTTCAGAAGAATAAGACCTTTACTTACAAGGTATCTTTTACTACAGGTTCAGGGAAAAAAGAAAAATTTCCATTCTATTTATTAACGGGGAGACCTTCATCCGCTATTATGGGGCACACCTCCCATTGGATCAAACGACTCAATGATATTTCTCCTGTTCAGTTCTGTTTGATTCATCCTGAAGCGGCAGAAAATATTGGAGTAAAACATGGGGAGAGGGTAAAGGTATCTTCCCCATATGGCGAAACTGTTGCAGAAATAGATACTACCCAGCGTATTCGTAAAGATACAGTTTTTATTCCTTATAGCTATGGTGAAAAGTCACCCTTTACTCAATGGAGGAGCGTGAATTTTCTCACATCAATGGTTGACAGATGTCCTGTATCGGGACAGATCCCATTTAAGGGAGTCTCAGTGGCAATAGAAAAGATAAAGTAGCTATGGGGATTTCATTCCGTTATCGATCGTTGGAGATTGGGTCTTGCTTATAACGTTGGCCATTATAACTCAGTGTATGGCCGAAATTAGAACCATAAATTCTGGGGACACCATATTTTTTTGTGATTACAAATAAGTATGGTGTCCCCAGAATTCAGGATATTTCCCTTGAAACTTTGAAAAAACGATTATACTAATTAATATTCCCCCCCCCGTTAGTAATTTGCGATGTCGGGGTAAAAATAGTCGAATAGATACCTTATGCACGATATAAATTATTCACATAAGCATGAACTGGATGAACATGATTTTTCAGGCTGCTGCAAGGATTGCCATACAAGCGTGGTTATTATTAAACCGCATATTATGGCGTTTGCCGCCCGGATAAAGCATTATACCAGGGAGATGCTCGCGGCCCTTAAACCGGATGAACTTTACAGGCTCTATCAGATTTTAGATGATTTTGCCCACATGGATACCGGTACCCATCTTGCGGGGCTAATTTTTGAAGAACCTGACATCAATAAAGCGCTTCCGACAATCCGTTCTTATTACAGCATATTTTTCGATATTCACGAGGAATACCTGGCACAAGAGCTGCTCAAGTCCGGCAACCCGTGGGAGACACTTAAAGCATTTCCGCTTTATTCCCGTTATGATACGCTGATAAGAAACCAGATAAAGGCCAGGCATATTACAAACAACAGCAGACTGGTCTTTATCGGATGCGGCGCTGTTCCTGTGAGCCTGATTCTGCTGAGCCGTTTATACGGCATACGCTCAATCGGACTTGACGCTTCCAAAGAAACAGCAAAACTGTCAACAAAGGTGATTCAATCTTTTGGCCTGGAAAAAGAGGTCGAAATCATACACAGCGACGATTTGGATCTTGAAAAACTTGATTGGGATATAGCTCTTGTCGCCGCCTTGGCGGAACCTAAGGCGCGTATTTTTAAAAGCCTGAGCAGGGTTCTGAAAAAGAAAAAAAAAGCTTTTATTATTTTTCGAACTTATACAGGTATGCGCGCTGTTTTGTATGAACCTGTGCGGCCTTCTGATATCAAAGGCTTTAAAATAGTCAAAGAGATTCTTCCCACCGGACTGGTAAACAATACCACCGTTTTTGCGGAGTTGGAGGGATGAAAAAGAGCAGCCTGGATTACGTTAAAGATGAGTTTTTAGATATTTATTCTTCCATTTGCAATCTTGCGGATGAAGAAATACTTCACAAACCTGACGATGATTTCCGCTTGCATTTTGAAAGACTTAACCGCCTGGCGGCGATAGATGTTGATGATCAAGATGTTGAAAAAATACTTTGCGATAAAAAACTTAAGCCGGTCATAAAACATATCTCCTGTCTGAAAAAAATATACGGACTGAAAATGGAGATTGAATTCGCCCGCTCGATTATTGACGATCCGGATCCCTGGAGATTGCTTAAGCGTTTTAAATTTTATCCCAATTATCTTGAACTGGCGCGTATGGAATATAAAGGAGGGGAGCTAAAACCGAATGACAGTGTCGTATTTATAGGAAGCGGGCCTTTGCCGATGAGTCTTATCTCTCTCTACAAACAATACGGGATTAAGGGCATCGGTATTGAACAGGTTCCGGAATATGCAAACCTTTCCCAAAAACTTATCAAAGCCCTTGAACTCACCGATTCGATTCGTATTATTTCAGGAAACCATTTATCTTTACCTGCGCACGAAAAGATTCAACTGATCATGATCGGCGCTGATGCCTGCCCAAAAAATGAAATTTTTACCTATCTTGCAAAAACCCTTGATAATGGAACAAAGCTTTCATACCGGATCTATGAAAAAGGCTTAAGACGCCTTTTGGATGACAAACCGGTTTTAGATATTCCCCATGAATTTAAGGAATATGCACGCATACGCCCTAAACCGCCGGTTAATAATACTTCGGTCTTTCTG
>JAERRQ010000227.1 GCA_016735355.1 Desulfobacterales bacterium
ATATGAATTTTAGCTTTGTGAGTCGCAATCCCTTCATAAATCAGGTCAATTCGGACAGGGATTAAAACTTTTAATAAAGGGAGGACAAAACATGGGTCGCAATCCCTTCATAAATCAGGTCAATTCGGACCCAAGTGAAGTTTACCCCTATTCATGGGGAACAACCAGAGTCGCAATCCCTTCATAAAGCAGGTCAATTCGGACCGCGCCCTTAAAATCAATCGACATAACAGACAATTACAGCCCTTATTTTGCGGACCTGCATGTAGTCCAAGCATAATCATGGATAACACCCCCTTTCAAGGTTCAATATTTATCATTCAACAAGTTGATATTACATCAAATAAATCTATTGCGCAAACCATTGTTTGTAATATTGAACAAAATCTCATAATTTCAGTGAGTTAAAAAATTACATTTAAAAGATGCGCAGGTCTGCGTTTCACAAAATATAATACTCTTCATCAGGGTCAATCAATATCCCCTGGCCGATAATTTCAATTGTCCCGTAACATTTTTCGCAAAGCGGAAAATATTTTACACCATCTTCCAAAGGTTCAATAATTTTTTCTATCCGTGACTTCATCTCATCAAAGAGAGCATTGTTAACAGCCACTTCAAAAATTGATTTCTGCACCCGCAGTCCATAATCTTTTATCACACGGGCCACTTTATTCAACCGCTTTGGGTCGGCAATATCGTATGCCACAATCATATGCATTTCAAATCACCGCATAATCCAGTTGAGTAATTTTTAAACCCTGACCGGAAATAATCACTTTTTTTATGCACCTTGAGCATATTTTATGAATCCTGAAAGCATCGCTGGAAAGATCCAGATTATCCCGGCAATAATTTCTGATCCTCTTCAAGGCCACATCATCTATATCACATTCGAAAACGGATTTTTGGGTATTGATTCCAAATTCTTTTAAAAACTTATGGGTTCTAACCAGACGCTTCGGATTTGTAATATCATAAGTTACAAGAACAATCATTTCAGTAAAACCGGCTGATACACATCAGCCTCCCCTTCGATTACCTTACGGTAATAACCGGCCTGAAAAATAATCGCATCGCCAAACGTAAGCTGTCTTTCTGCCGGTGGATGATAAAAGCTGGTGGTCAGCTTTTTTTCAAAAGCATCAATTACACGCTTAAATGCATTTGCTTCCAGCTTAACAGGATATTTTCCGGTTATAGCCGGCACTGCCTCAGCATCCGCCTCCATCCTCTGCTCCGGCAGATCGAATTCCGCTTCCTCTGTGTTATCCATTGATATCAAACCAATCGGATCTTTGGATACATCCGCTGCATTTTCAGGATTGTTTGAAACAGATGTCCCTTCCACAGATTTTTCAATATAAAAATCATCCTGTTTAAGAATGTGCAAATTAAACAGAGAAAGAGTTAAAGTGTCGGCAATAATGGTTCTGAATTCTTCCATAAGATCCAGCACCAGCGAATACCGGCCGTAGTCGATAGTATGGAGAAACCCGGGATACGGATCAAGGCCGGCAATCCGCACAGCCGCATATACACGATTCATTAAAAAGGTATAAAGCAGGGACAGCACGGAATTTACCGGATCCGTAGGCGGGCGTCTTACCCTCTTGTTAAAGTTGTGTGGGTTGATAAAGCCGTAACGCAAGCCTTCAAAAAAAAGAGCGCTGCCTCGTCCCTCATAGCCCCTGACGCTGTCGATATTATCGGCCGCAGTCAGTTTAGGAAGCAGGTCATGGATTCTGCCGGCCAGCACGCCTGCATAAGGCTGTTTGCGGGTTCTTTTGATACGCAAAAGAAGAGTTGCCATATTTGTCAGTTTGCCGATTACAATGCTGCGGGCTATCCGTGGTCCAAAAACGGAATCTTCCAGCAACAGATACTGCTTTTTATGCAAAAATACGTTTTTAGACTCCGGCGGGGCAAGTCTGCCAAGATAACGTCCGTAGCGGGTTAAAAATACAGTATCAATATTATATTGCATAAGCTGGCAAAGCGCGTTGTGGGTAATCTCGATATTGCCGAATAGCAAAAGCTGCTTGAGCTTGTAGGTAAAAAGAGTATTGTAGATTCCATCCCCTTTTTTTACCACAAGATGCCGGCCTTCTTTTACTATCCTGGCTCCCTGGGTTTTAACATATACAATCATAAACTACCTCCGTTTTTTTACCGGAGAATAATTTATGATATGAATCAATTCAACGATTGCAACGTTGCTGAATTTAAATTATCAAAGAACGAAAAGTATATTAAAGCAAGATGTGATTTTTTTCTAAAAGCTGCACAACTTCTTTTAAATTTTCAAAAAATTGATACCCTTTTTTTTCGATGTCCGGTTTTGCTTCGTTTTTTGATGTCCAGGCATGGTCAAAACCGTTGCGATAATCCACCAAATCTTTTGTAAATTTTCTTAGTACCGGTTCAATACCTAAGCTTGTGAGATTTTCATAATACGGCATTAATTTTTCTTTGTCTTTTTTGGCCAGGCCTTCAAATTTCCAGCCGGATTTTTCTTTTTGAAGCATTCTTACAAAAACCTCTGCAAATCTACGCCGCAATCTTCGTCCATCTGAAGAATTCACCTTTGCTGTTTCAATTTTTATTAATCCGATTGAACCTATAAATTCACGCATAGCAGTATAGGCCTGCATAAAAAGTTTGTGCTCTATCAGAAGCCTGATAATTTCAAGCTGTACATTAAAATAGGTTTTGTCATATTTACCGCTTAATGGCTCACCTGCTGTAATTGAGGTGAATTTATCCGTAACAAGTTTAAGAAGGATTTTGCCGGTTGTCGAAGTGTCGTTTTCTTTATTTTTAATAAGTTGAATAGCTTTTGCGGCTTTTTCAGCCACATTATGAATGTCAAGATTCCTGACAGTATTTGTTAAATCTTCAAAGGCAATTATAAGTTTCGGATCACTAAGTTCACCGGCTTGAAATGAATCAGTTTTTTTTGCCACCTCAGCAATTTTTCTTGCATCCGCATCTTCAACAAGCCTGCTTACAGCTTCTGCCCATTCATTTATAATATAAAAATCTTTCATGTTAATTATTGGAGCAAGTTTTTTTTCTTTTTCAAATGC
>JAERRQ010000161.1 GCA_016735355.1 Desulfobacterales bacterium
TTTAAATCATCATAGTCAAGTTTTAGCAGACTGAGCAGGCTTAAAAAATATTTTGCGCTCTTTTTTAGATTATTCTTATTATACGCTTCTTTTGCTTTTTCCAGGAGAGTCTCTTCATCTTCTTTAGTATAAAATATACGCGAATCGCAATGTGCCACAACCTTGGGGCCTGAAAGAAGTGAATATGTATTTAATTTATTAATTATATCAGGGAGATTATCATCCGCTCCGTCGACAGGTTCATAATTCAGTTCTTTTAAGGCATCCGGCAAAATCGTACAAACAAGTTCATTAAGGATATTTTTATAGAGAACTTCTTCACCAAAAATCAAATAGACTTGTTCCAACCCTTTTACAGAAGTTTCCTTTAAATATTTTTTCAACTCGGAGTATTTAATTACCGGCATTGTTATTTATTCTTTTCAATCATGCTGTAGCAGAACTGCTTAAACATTTTTTCATCCAATTTTCCCGACTGAATATCTTCTTTAATCAATCCTAAAGTGTCGAGCGGCTGTTTTGCCCTTCTGTAAGGCCGATCTTCATTGGTCAGGGCTTCATAACAATCAATTATGCCAAGCAATTTACCGATATAAGAGATATCCATTATCCCTCCGGGGTATCCGCTGCCGTCAAGTTTTTCATGATGTTCAATGGCTCCCACCGCAACGGAATCATCAATGCCTTCGCTCTCAAGAATGATTTCACGGCCTATTATAGTATGAGCTTTCATTATTCTAAATTCATAATATGTCAGTTTACGCCTAGCGGTGAGTATTTCATCAGGTATTTGAGTTTTCCCCACATCATGCAGAAGAGCAGTCAATCCGAAAGAATTTGTCTCAGCCAATGAATAATGCCTGTAAAAACAAAATCCTATAATTAAGGCCATTACATTAACGGAGTGTATTATTGTTGTATAATCTTTGGATGAAATCGATGCCAGTCTCTTTATTACATCCGGCTGTTTAGAATATTTTGAAACCAGTATATCTATAGTTTCAGGCAAGATTTGAAGAGTTCCGCTCCTTGGTTCAGACATAGCCTCTCCAACAAGAGCGCATAGAATAGATTTTACCTCCGCTATATTTCCCCCAGCGATATTTTTTTCAAGTTGAAGATTAAAACTTTTTTGCAGCGACTTGAGAGCCGATATCCTGTCATTATGATGGATAAAAAGGGTCGGATGTCTACCTTCGTTAATCCTGATTTCACTTAAAGTTCTGCCGGCGGGTTTATACAATTCGTATTCATTCTTTTGTGTTCTAAAAAAAAGATCAAAATCTTTATAGAAATTTATTTGTGATTTTTTTACAGCAATATATAAACTTTGATTCATTCTATTATGATGTCTTTTTTATAGATATCCCTTTGGACAGATTTCTCAGTACGATTATTGCAATAAGCGCCATTATTAAACCTATAAACTGTGAGATCGATAATATTCCAAAGAAAACATGTCCTCTGAAGTCGCCTCTGAAAATTTCAATAAAAGCCCTGGTAATCCCATACAGAAAAATATAGATCCAAAATAACTGACCCGCAAATTTTTTACGAGTCCGATAAAACCATAAAAACAAAAAAATAATCAGATTGCTGAAAGCATGGTAAAGCTGTGTCGGATGCAGCGGAATGCCGACCGGCGCCAGGGAATCAGCATTTTTAAAAACAATGGCCCATGGAAGATCGCATATTTTCCCGTAGCAGCATCCTGCAGAAAAGCAGCCTATTCTTCCAAGAAACTGACCCGCCGCAATTGAAGGCGCAATTATATCCGTGACCGTCCACAAATCCATGCCCCATTTTTTTAACAGGATAATTCCCGTAATCATAGCTGCAATAAATCCGCCGTAAAATACCAGCCCACCTTTCCAGACTTTTATAATATCAATCGGATTCTCCAGGAATGTTCCAGGATTTGTAAAAACATATAGCAGGCGGGAGCCGATAATAGCAGAAATCAAAAGATAAAAGGCAAGATCCATGATCTGGTCAGGATTCTGGCCAAGTCTTTTTGCCTCGCTTTTTGCAAGCACTAACCCTGCAAGAAAGCCTGCTGCAAGAAAAAAACCGTAAGTATATATTGAAATATTACCGAACTTCAAAAGAAATGGATGCATGATATCTTGCAATCTATATAAAATTATTAGGATTCATCTATCAGTTGTCAGTTATCAGTAAAAGCATACCGATACTAATTTATCTTCCTTGGGAATTTACTGAGACCTACGAGCATCGCCGAGAGATCTTTTGTTTCCTGAATCCATCAACCGATAACTAATAACTGATAACTGACAACTGCGGCTTTGCCGCTTTAGCCGATTATTCCGGCATTTTTTTAAATAGAATATGGATAATAAAGATACATATTCCTGTTGAAATAGCGCTGTCAGCTACGTTAAAGGCCGGCCAGTGCAGTTCACCAAGGTAGAAATCGAGGAAATCGACCACTTTTCCAAAACGGAACCTATCGATCATGTTACCGATTGCTCCACCGAAGATAAGCGCAAAGGCTGTCTGCAATAATGAATATGCCGGGGGAGTAGTAGAGTAAAAGTAAAATATCAGGCATATGGCTAATGATGAGATAACGATAAACAATATGCTACGAATGCCTGCGCTTTGATTCGCCATAAAGCCGAAAGCTCCGCCGGGATTTAAAATATGGGTAAGGTTGAAAAATCCGGGTATTACCGTAACAGATCGATAAAGATCAAGGTTATCCAGAACTGCCAGTTTGGTAATCTGGTCTAAAATGATAACAATTCCGGCAATAACAAAAAGCTTTAGGTATTTATCTTTTTTTAAATCCACTATTATGTGAGGAGGCTTATCGCCTGCCCGCACCTTTCACAAATTTCAGGATGACCGGCATCATTCCCGACTGATGGATCGTGCATCCAGCAGCGCACACATTTATCCCCGGAAGCCCGTTCAACCAAAATCGACAATCCTTCGATATTTTCACTCTTGTAAGCGCCCGGTTTCTCATCTTTGGCCAAAAAAGCATCGGAAACTATAAAAATTGATTTAAAATCATCAACATAGGGCACCAGCTCATCATACAAGGCTTCGCTTGCGAATATTGTAACAGCCCCATCAAGCGAATGGCCTATAAGTTTGCCGGATCTGGCCTCCTCAAGTGCTTTGGTTACTTCATTTCTCAAGTTTATGATCAGTTTCCATTTTTTTTCAAGTACATTATCTATAAATTTATAATTTACTACAGGTAAAGATGAGAGGTGAATGCTCTCCTCTTTACCATTGGTTTCGGGCATGAACCTCCACATCTCTTCCGCAGTAAAAACGAGTATAGGGGCCATCAACTTCACAAGTGCATCGAGAATAAGATGCATTGCGGTTTGCGCGCTTCTTCTTTCTATAGATCCGGGCAAGGATGTGTAGAGTCTGTCTTTAAGAATATCAAGGTAAAGCGCCGACATATCGAGCGTACAGAAGTTGTAGAGCGCATGATAAATTGTATGCAACTCAAAGCTGTCATAGGCCTCCAGTGTCTTTTCTATCAATTTATGAAGGTTATGCAAGGCGAACCTGTCTATCTCGAGCATCGATTCATAAAGCAGGGCATCCTTATCAGGATCAAAGTCATAAAGATTACCAAGCATGAACCTGCAGGTATTTCTTATTTTTTTATAGGCATCTGTTAATTGAGCCAGGATGTTGTCGGAGATGCGGATATCATCCTTGTAATCCGACGCAGACACCCAGAACCGCAGAAGTTCGGCTCCGTATCTGTCTATAACCTTTTTGGGAGCAATAACATTTCCCAGTGATTTAGACATTTTTTTACCTTTTGCGTCAACAACAAAGCCATGTGTCAAAACCGATTTAAAAGGTGCCTTACCTCTTGTGCCGACAGCAGTCAGCAAAGAACTATGAAACCATCCTCTGTGCTGGTCACTCCCCTCCAGATATAAATCCGCAGGCCATCTTAAATAAGGGCGGTCTTCCAGCACGGCAACGTGACTTACTCCTGAATCGAACCATACATCGAGTATGTCGGTCTCTTTGACGAATTTGTCATGGCCGCATTTCTCACACACGGAATTTTTAGGTAAAAAATCTATTGCATCTTTTTCAAACCATATATCTGCTCCGTGTTTTTCAAAAAGATCATAAATTATATCTACAATCTCCTGATTAATATGCAATGTTTCACACTTTTCGCAATAGAATATTGCAATCGGAACTCCCCAGGACCGCTGCCTGGACACACACCAGTCCGGCCTGTTTTCTATCATGCCGTAAATTCTTTCTCTCCCCCAGCGGGGAATCCATTCCACATGATCTATCTCTTTAAGGGCTTTGCCGCGCAACCCTGTCTTTTCCATAGAGATAAACCACTGCGGGGTTGCCCTGAAAATCACCGGTTTTTTACATCTCCAGCAGTGCGGATAGGAGTGGGCCATCTTTTTTTCAGCAAGCAACGAACCGTTATGTGCAAGTTTCTCTATGATCTCCCTGTCAGCCTTGAAAACAAATTGATCCTTAAGGAACTCGACTTCCTGGGTGAAACAGCCTCTGTCATCTACCGGGGAATAAACATCAAGATTATACTTCAGGCCGACTTCATAATCTTCCCGGCCGTGTCCCGGCGCAGTATGAACACAACCCGTGCCGGCATCAAGTGTAACGTGATCTCCCAGGATAATCAACGATGTCCGATCCAGAAAAGGATGAAGGCACTTTTTCTTTTCCAGTAATCCGGCTTCAAAT
>JAERRQ010000268.1 GCA_016735355.1 Desulfobacterales bacterium
CCGGATCCCAAAATTATGCGCAAAATTATCAAGGTTCATTTTTCTGATATTGATTCAAATCTTATGGAGAATGCTGTATCTACTTTTTATAAACTCCGGGAAATCGATTCAATTGAAAAAAAACCGGCCACCAGAGAACTCCTGAACTGGATTAGAGCCTTGAGAATTGATCCTGATTTTAAACCCAAACAACTGGTCAAAGGGGATATTCCTTATATGGGAACGCTTTTTAAAAAAAGTCAGGATTATGAAAGGGCTGTTAACCTTACCAGCAGGCGCAGGCTATAGAGACAGGTATGTTTATCAAATTTTTTTATACATTAAAAGAAGCCGGAATTCCCGTAAGTCCGACATCTTTTTTGACCCTTCACAAGGCGCTTGACAGCGGGCTGATTAATTCCCTCAACGATGTATACACCTGCTCCAGAACAATTCTGGTCAAAAGCGAACGTTATTTCGATCTTTTCGATCAGGTCTTTGCGCACTGTTTTGAGGGTGCTGAAATGCCTGATCTGGATGCAATTGAACTTGATGAGATGACAAGGACCCTTCTTGACGAATGGCTGCAGGATCCCCAAATCCTGGCAGATGCCCTGGGAATTGATGAGTCGGAAATAAGCAAGCTTACGCCGGAAGAGCTGCTGGAATACTTCAAGGAAAGATTAAAAGAGCAGACCGGGCGTCATGCCGGCGGAAACAAGTGGATCGGCACAGGCGGCACTTCTCCTGTGGGGCATTCAGGCTACCATCCAGGAGGCATGCGAGTCGGAGGCGTCTCAAGAAATAAATCAGCCTTGAAAGTCGCTCTTGAAAGAAGATACAAGGATTATTCCCTGAGCGGTCCCTTAACCCAGGGAATGGTGGGCGAGGCATTGAAAAGGCTCAGAAATATGGTGCCGGCCGGACCCAAGGATCAGATTGATATTGACGAAACCATTTGTCAAACCATGAAAAATGGAGGGGAGATAGAGATAGTCTTTACAAGAAGCCTGAAAGACCGCCTCAAGATTATTTTGCTGATTGACAATGGGGGCTGGTCGATGGATCCCTACATTGCAGTGGTTCAAACTATTTTCGATTATGCCAGGGCACAGTTCAAGGAGGTTAAAACCTTTTTTTTTCACAATACCATTTATGGTACTGTTTGGGAAGATCCTTCCAGGATACGGAAGCCTAAAAGAGTAGAAGAATTCACCAGGATCGATCCTGAAACTCGCCTGATATTTATTGGTGACGCGAGCATGGCGCCGTATGAACTGATGGCCACTGACGGGTCCATCTATGTTACTGAACGAAGCGGCAAGCCGAGTGTTGGGCATTTAAAATTTCTTGCCGAAAGTTTTCCTCATTCGGCATGGCTTAATCCTGTGCCTCAGAGCATGTGGGGTTATACGCAAACAATTTCGGTGATATACGGTATCTTCCCTATGTTTGAGCTGACCATCGACGGTCTGGAGAAAGCAATTGCACACTTGATGATGAAATAGAAGTATGCACTAAAGCATCCCATACTCTCACAAATTGCTTGCCAAGTATTATAAGATTTGCTATTAATGAAAAGATTTATTTTGAACGTAAAATTTTTTGGAAACAGAGCCAAAAAAATAGAAAATAAGTTTCATAGGGTTGTTAAACTTTTATTATAAACGATTAAGGAGGGTTGGGTAAATGGCTTTTAATGCAGTAGAAATGGCTGACTGGCAGATTTCTGAAGAAGCAGAAAAAAATATGCCGCTGCCGGAGGAATGGTTGGAAAAGTTAGGTCTTGAAAAGGAAGAAATGCTTCCCATGGGCAGGCTGGCAAAACTCGATTTCCTGAAAATTATGAACCGTCTGAATGATAAGCCGGACGGAAAATATATTGAGGTTACAGCTATTACCCCTACACCACTTGGAGAAGGCAAAAGCACAACTTCATTAGGCCTCATGGAAGGTCTTGGAATGCGCGGGAAAAATGTCGGAGGCGCTCTTCGCCAGCCTTCAGGCGGCCCGACAATGAACGTT
>JAERRQ010000294.1 GCA_016735355.1 Desulfobacterales bacterium
CCCAGAATGTCATTATTAGTATTCCAAATTATATACGATGATCTATATTGATGTTCGTGCCATATCATTAAATGAATATTATCAACATTCAGCTATCTCAAATTCAGTTCTTTTTGCTCATTTTTCTGCGGATAACATCGATCATGATGATCGTGCCAGTTTTCGAGAGCAGAAACATTCCGGTTATTTTTAAACTCGGGCTTTCTTTTGCTGTAAGCATAATTCTTTTCCCTGTAATTGAATTCGATTCCTTCCCGGTCTTTACAGGATTATTGCCATTCGCCTTAGGTGTTGCGGGTGAAATAATGCTGGGTGTTATTATAGGACTTTCAGTTAAGCTTTTATTTTCAGGTATTCAACTTGCAGGTCAGATAACCGGAATACAGATGGGATTCGGTATGTCCCGTGTTTTGGATCCTAACATGGGTATACAGGTTTCAAATATAGGTCAAATACTAAATCTTGTTGCGCTTTTAATATTTTTGTCCATCAATGCCCATCATTTTTTTTTACGTGCCATTGCCGATAGTTTTCACATGGTTCCTCCGTTGGGTTTTCAGTTCGGCAATTCATTAATTGAACAACTTGTAACCCTCACAGGCAACATGTTCGTAATAGCAATCAAGGCCGGCGCTCCCATCATGGTGGCCTTGCTGTTAACAAGTGTTGCATTCGGTCTGGTGGCAAGAACAGTTCCCCAAATGCATATCATGATCGTTGCCATGCCCCTGAAAATTGTAGTGGGACTCTTGTTTCTAGGAATAACCCTTCCGTATTTAACATCTTATTTTATTCAAATTTTTAATAATATGGGAAGAGATATTTATATTTTATTAAACGCTATGTAGTGTCCGTCCATAAATGGCTAATTTATTTTTAGAAATTAAATTTCAAACGGGGAAGAGGGCAGGCACGCGACCTGCCCCTACTATGTAATCTTGAGGAGCTTATATGGCCGGAGAGAGTGATCAGGAGAAAACCGAACAGCCGACCGGGAAAAAACTTGCCAAGGCCAGGGGTGAAGGGCAGGTGGCGGTCAGCAAAGAGGTGCCGTCTGTTTTAATACTTCTTTTTTCTTTATGTATATTTTTCTTCGCAGGTTCCTGGATGTTGGACCGACTGATAAATTTTATGAAGGGTTTGCTTCAAAATATCGGTGCCGCATCCATGGGGGTGATGTCTCTTAGGTTATTATTGGTTAGTGTTTTCAGGGAAATGATAATAATTCTGGCTCCTCTTATGGGGGCTGTTGTTTTAGCCGGTGTCATAGGGCATGTCGCCCAATTCGGTTTTTTATTTACCGGAAAACCGCTTACCCCCAAATTTTCTAAAATGGATCCTGTAAAGGGGATGAAAAAGTTCTTTTCTCTGAAATCTTATGTTGAGCTTGTAAAGATGCTTATAAAAACAGGCGTAGTGGGTGGAGTTGCATTTATAATGCTCAAAGGAGAGGCTGACAATTTCCCGTTGCTTATAAGGATGGAAGTTTGGGAAATACTGGTTTTTATCGGTCAGGTATCGTTCAAGATCTGTTTTTATACCTGTATTGTTTTGATCATACTGGCGGCCCTCGATTTTGCCTTTCAAAAATGGCAACATATCAAAGGCCTGAAGATGACAAAACAGGAAGTCAAGGATGAGGCTAAACAGAGCGAAGGTGATCCGAAAATCAAGTCCAGGATCAGAAGCGCCCAGATGGAAATGGCCCGGCGCAGAATGATGGAAGCGGTTCAGGACGCAGATGTTATTATTACAAACCCTACCAGGCTTGCTATAGCGTTGCAATTCGATGCCAAAAAAATGACAGCGCCCAAGGTGACCGCCAAAGGCTCCGGGTTTGTTGCCGAACGTATCAGGGAAATAGCCATGGAGCATAGTATTACTATTGTAGAGGAAAAGCCATTGGCCCAGGCGCTTTATAAAACTGTTGAGATTGATGACTTGATTCCTGTCAGTCTATATCAGGCGGTTGCTGAGGTTCTTGCTTATGTCTACAGGCTTAAGGGAATTTCCAAAAAATAATTTACCCTAAAATAATTTATCCTTCCTGCTTGCCCTTTTGCCCGTCTTCTACGTTGCGATAACAGGCACATATATCACTATGCACCTGCCATTACGCCTTGAAGACGAACAAAAGTGCCGCACTATATGAGTATATTATTTTTTAGAAGTTCCCCAAGGGCTCGCGTAAAAATAACTTTACATTTTAAGCGTCGATGCATCCTGCCTGGCTGCGTTACGAAAGCGTAGAAATATCTTGATATTCCTACGCTTTCGCGCCTTGCCAGACAGGCGCCTCAACACTT
>JAERRQ010000210.1 GCA_016735355.1 Desulfobacterales bacterium
TTTATTTGAACCGAATGTTGTGTGCCGGGTGGGGTATCCCTGTTTATCTATTTCTGCGATAAGAGCGTTGATGGATAATGTCTCCTGGTCGCCGAATCCTTTGTCCAGCAGGATAACAGTATTAGGTTTTTGTAAAAGAGTGATCAGAAGTTTTTTTTCAAGATTTTTTCCGACAGTTTTACGTGAATTGCCGCCTACTCCAAAATTAGCCACAATAATGTTTTTTGCTCCGCTATTACGAAGATCATTGAATAATTTACCTGATATTTGAAGGTATTCACCAGGTATCCATACTTTGGGAAAATTAAATCCCATGTTATCCGTAATATCATCAAGCCATTTATTGGTCAGTTCAACCATGGACATTTTTTTGTTAAAGGAAGTATCGGACCTGCTGTCGAAAAAAAAATAATTATTTTCGGAAACCAGCGGCAGCACTCCCAATTGCGACAGCCTTGAATCAGGATCTATCAGGGCAATCTGATCCGCAGGAACAGATGTAGTCTCCCGGTCTATAATTTCAAGAACCCGGTGCCAGCTTGAAAGACGCGGCATAAGACCGCCTTTTCTGGAATATGAAATCTCTTCAATCCTGATATTTGAATTGGCTCCGTAAACTTCTTTAAGCTTACTGTTTCCTATAAGAACTATTTCAGCATCGGGATATAGTTTTGCCAGGCGCTGTATAATAATGCTGGTTATGGCGACATCCGCACCTATGGTGACACGCGACAGAATGAGTATTTTTTTAATAAAGCCTTTATCTGCAAGTCTTTTCCCGTTCAGCCTGATACTGTTTATCCGCTTCAGCATCTCATTGTCAGAGTGAATCCTGAATTTTTTAAGTCTGTTATTCAGTTCACTGCCTTCGGGAATTGTTCTGCAAAAAGAGATAACCTGGGTCATTACTCTATTGTAGGTTTCTGTTTGAAGAGTTTCAAAATCATCGCAGAGTCTTTCGATTATTATTTCAAAAAGAGCCTGGGTGCCGGGATTGTTAAGCTGGGGATTCGTTGAAAAAGTCATCATTTCACAGAGCAGGTCTATGAAATCTTCTTCATAATGACAGTCCTTCAAGTAGAGATCCAGGAATGAATATGCTATTTGCCGGGACAGCCGGACAAGATTTTCGGGCCTGATATTTTCTTTTTTCAGCTCAGACCATTTTTTTCTGTATGATGAATCAGGCATAATTTAAAATTGGGGTTTGATTATTTTTGACGGTTTATTAATTGTTTGGCTGCTTGCAGTACGTCCTCGGGAGTTATAAGCAGCATGCATTCATGCTCTTTTGGGCAAACCGGTTTATGGCATGGAGAGCAGTCCAGCTCTTTTCTTAAAACAACAGTTTTTTCGAGATTGGCATTTGTATATCTGTAATCGGTGGGCCCCATGATCACAAGTACAGGCACATCAAGTGCTACGGCATAATGCCTCGGCCCTGTATCATTTGTAATCAGAAGCGAGCAACCCTGTATGAGATATTTTAAAAGGGCAAGATCGACCTTGTCCGGCCCTGTATTTATTGTTTTTGCTGAAGACTCCTTTACTATGGTTTCGGCTATGATATCCTCTCCCGGTCCTGCAAATAATAAAATTTTGCAGTCCCATTCTTCTGACAGGAGTTCAGCCAACCTTGCAAAATAAACAGGAGGCCAGCATTTGGAGGAACCGAATTTTGCTCCGGGATTGATGCCTATGAGCATATCGTTTTGTTTTATTCCATATTTTGTAAAAAGTCGTCCCCCTTTTTTTTTCAATGTTTCTGAAATAAAAAGAGCAGGTTTTACGGAAGTAGAAATATCCATGCGCAGCCATTTGCAAATTTCCATATAATAGTCTTGCATGGGCATGGGCAGGTATCCGTTTTTATCAGCTACAGGCGCTGGTCCGCCGGTCAACAGCAGGGATCTGCCTCCCCGGCGGTATCCGAAGACTTTTTTGGAGAAGCCGAGCCTGGCAAGCAAAGCAGATCTGAATGAGTTGGGCAGAAGTATGGTAATATCCGGTTTGATGCTGAGTATTTCCCTCAAAAGTTTAAAAAAACCTGCAATTGTTTTATCATTGCATGGGATTAAATGATCAAACCAGGGCCCGTCTTCTATTACGCCTTTGACATATCTCCTTACAACACCGGTAATTGTTGCATTCGGATAATTGCTGCGGATAGAATCGAAAAAGGGCGTGGCCATGACAACATCGCCGACCCAGTTGGGGCAGAAAATTATTATGTTTTGTTTTATCTTAAGCATATTTGTTTTTCGATTCGATACCAGAATATTTATACTTTAACAACCATCAACTTCTCGATGCTCATTTCGTGCATGGCCGGGCCGATGCCTCCCACTCCGAGTCCCGACTCTTTATTCCCGCCAAAAGGCATCCAGTCCACCCTGAAAGCTGTATGATCGTTTACCATAACTGTTGTGGCATTTAATCGATTTACAGTATCCATGGCAAGATCCAGGTTTTTTGTAAATACTGCCGCCTGGAAAGAGAAGTTCAGGCTGTTTGCTCTTTTTATAGCCTCATCCCTGTTTTTATAGGTGTAAATGGCAACAACCGGGCCGAATATCTCCTTTTGAGATATAAATGCGTCATCAGGAGGATCAAGGATAAGCGTTGGTGCATAGCATGTTTGTGATAGTTTTATCCCTCCGCAAAGAATTGCAGCCCCTTTTTTCTTTGCCTGTAGGACCCATTCATGGATACGGTCAACCTCCTGCGGGGTGATCAGGGGTCCGACTTCCGTTGTTTCATCCATGGGATTACCGACTTTAAGGTTTTGCACCATTTTAGTCATTTTTGCTGAAAATTCATCCACTATATTTTCATGCACATAGATTCTCTGAACGGAAACGCATACCTGGCCAGCGTGATAATAGCCGCCTTTTACAAGCAGAGGAAGGGATTTGTCCGGATCGGTGGTATCGTCAAAAATCACTGGAGCAGATCCTCCGTGCTCCAGAGCACAGGAAGCGCCTGGGGCGAGAAGCGACCGTAGGCGCCAGCCAACCTTTGCTGATCCTATAAAAGTCAGAAAAGCGGTTCTTTTATCCCCGGCGATCTTTTCGGTCACTCGATTTTCACATAAAACCATCCTGCACCACGCTTCAGGAAGGCCGGCCTGGTAAAGAATATTTACCAGATTTCTGCACGACAGGGGCGTTGCGGATGATGGTTTTACAATGACGGGACATCCTGCTGCAATTGCGGGGACAACCTGATGAATGATAAGATTAAAAGGATGGTTAAAGGCGCTTATAGCCAATACTACACCGCGGGGTTCTTTCATCGTATAGGCCATTCTGTTTGAAGATGAGGACGTGATGTTCATGGGTATCCCGCGACCTGTAAAATGATACATTTCATGAATTGCCACTTTAATTCCGTTTACAGCGCGGTCAATTTCTATTTTTGAGTCAACAACAGGTTTGCCTCCTTCTTCGGAAGCCGTTTTTGCCAGTTCCGGGGAGCGCTTTTTTATTAATTCAACCGCCTTTTCAAAGATTTCTATGCGCTGATAGGGGGGAAGCCAGGAAGAACGATTTTTGTGCAGGTTGCAGGATTCCTCCAGTATTGATAATGTTTCGTCTTCACTTGTTCTGTCAATCTCCTCGATTAGAGATTGATCATAAGGGTTCAAAACCTTGATTGTTTCCATTGTACACCTCCGTCGTATGATATACAGGTTTTACGCCTCAATTCCTCTATAAATTTAAAATAGTGCCCATGATACATATTCGGATCATAAACCCTGCTCAAAAACTTTTATAGCAGTCTATTTAGCAAAAAACTATTGTATTAAATCTTTTTTATATTTAAAAGAAATTAGGTGCTGTATGGATCTATTGCAAAATATATTATTTTGTGAGCGGATAGTTTTTGGAAGTTGAAGTAAAAAATATTTATGAATGGGACTTTTAAAAAGGAGG
The DNA here is from genome assembly GCA_016735355.1 of Desulfobacterales bacterium. Lineage (GTDB taxonomy): Bacteria > Desulfobacterota > Desulfobacteria > Desulfobacterales > BuS5 > BuS5. The sequence goes on from JAERRQ010000210.1 coordinate 3,936, forward strand.
GTAATTATGAATAATAGACTGCTGGTAGCATTTGATGATTCGGAAAACGCCATGAGGGCGGTGGAGTTTATTATACAATATTTCACTGCGGATCATGAAATAACACTATTTAATGTGCTTCCTGATTCTGCTGTTTTATGCGCCATGAACAGCCCGGAATTGACGCCTTACTTTTTATCTCAAAAGAGTTCTTTTTGTATCCTTGAAGATAAAAAAAAGGAATTGATTGATAAAGCAATGCAAAAAGCTGAAAAAAAACTTGTAAACGCCGGCTTTGACAGGAAGAATATTAAATTAAAAATGGAACATAGAAAAATAGGCATTGCAAGAGATCTGATTGCTGAGGCTCAATCCGGTTATGATGTAGTGATATTGGGCAGAAGAGGTCTTTCCGGTATTAAGGAGTTTCTCATAGGAAGTGTTTCACAAAAAGTGCTTCATTCGGTAAAGGGTGTTTCGGTGATGATAGTAAATTAGGTTTTTCCCTATAGCCGTGTAGAATTAATTATGTGAAGCTCCGGTTTCAAAATGTTCAATAATATTCATGGGGTTTATGATAGAAGAAGCAAAAAAGGCGGCACTTGAAGCCGGAAAAATTTTATTAAAGCATTTCGGCAATGTGCCGCGGTCGGCTGTTCGGAAAAAAGCACGTAATGATTTTATCAGTTTTGTTGATGAGGAATCTGAAGAGACAATTATAAAGATAATCAGGTCGGCCTTTCCTGACCATGCTATTTTGGCCGAAGAGGGCGGCGCGTTTGAAAATGACAGCCCTTATCGCTGGATTATCGATCCCCTTGACGGAACAACTAATTATCTTCACTCTATTCCTGTTTTTGCCGTTTCTATTGCTTTGGAGTATAAAAATAGTTTGATCGCCGGCGTTATTTACAATCCTGTGTCTGATGAAATTTTCTGGGCGAGTAAGGGTGAGGGCGCTTTTTTCAATGGCCGATCCATTTCAGTATCCGATACCCCAATACTTGAAGATAGTTTTATCGCTACCGGATTTCCCTTTAAAAATAAGGAATTGTTATCTGATTACCTTAAGGCGTTTGAAAATATTTTTCAACAATGCACAGGGGCCAGAAGGATGGGCGCTGCCGCGATAGATCTTGCCTATGTTGCAGCGGGCAGATTCGATGGGTTCTGGGAAATCGGTCTTAAGCCATGGGATATGGCGGCAGGCGCAATAGTTATAGAAGAGGCCGGTGGAATAGTAACGGATTGCTGGAACGGATCTCAATATTTGAACAATTCATATATAATCGCTTCAAACGGAAAGATCCACAAAGAGATGGGTGAGATCATCAAGCAGGTTTTCCCTTCTGCGCGTCTTGACGCCGGATTTAACAAATGAAAAGGTTTGTTGGATATATATCTTTGCTTCTCATGCTGTTGGTTTTTTGCGGGTGTGCCGTTAATCCTGTAAGTGGAGATCGTGATTTTGTTCTGATGAGCGAAGCTAAAGAGATTTCCATCGGCAGGGAATATCACCCTAAAATCCTTAAGCAGTATGGTAAATATGATGCTCCTGCTTTACAGGCATATGTGTCGGAGGTAGGGAAAAAACTGGCCGCATTCAGCCACAGACCGGGGCTGGTGTACCGTTTTACAGTTTTGGACTCCACTGATGTTAATGCTTTTGCTTTGCCGGGTGGGTATATTTACATTACCAGGGGGCTTCTGGCTTATCTGAATACCGAGGCGGAACTTGCAGCGGTCCTGGGGCATGAAATCGGCCATGTTACGGCCAGGCATGGTGTGCGTCAGCAAACAGCCGCTACTGCGGCAAATATAGGTATGACGATAGGCCAAATCCTTGTGCCTGAATTGCGTAATCAGGCTGTTTCCAATATGTACGGTTTGTTAAGCGGCGCTTTTTTAAGCGGATACGGCAGAGAACATGAGCTTGAGGCGGACGGGCTTGGCGCCGAATATCTGGCTCGGGCCGGGTATGATCCTTATGCCATAGTCGAGGTTTTGAAGGTTCTTAAAAGGCAGGCTGAATTCAGCAGTGAGATTGCCGAATCCGAAGGCCGCAAGACTCAGGCTTATCATGGTCTGTTTGCTTCGCACCCGGATAATGATACCCGGCTGCAGAATGTGATAAGTAACAAAAGACTGCTTTATGCCCGGCCAACCCCTATAAAAGATGATGATAATTTCCTTGCCATGTTGTCAGGACTTGTTTTCGGTGACAGCGCGGCGGAAGGCATCAGGCGGAAAAACAAATTTTACCACCGCACTCTCGGGTTTGCAGTTTACTTTCCGGAGGGATGGGTTCTTAAAAATCATTCTGACAGTCTTCAGGGAGTTGCGCCAAAAGGGAAGGCCTTTGCGGCGCTTACCTTGCAGGATATAAACAAGCTGATTACTCCCAGGGAGTTTTTGACAGAGAGGCTTGATTTTAAACAATTTACTAACGGCAGAAAGATCGAGCCAGCCGGTTTGCAGGGCTATACTGCTTTTGTAGAGATTAATTCCACGGCCGGAATGCGCCATGCCAGGGTCTGTATTATTTATTTTAATGACAGGGCATACATGCTGGTCGGCATTGCAAAAGATGTGCAATTACAAAATGATGTCAATGATAAAATACTGAAAACAGCTTTAAGTTTTCATCCCTTAAGCAAAAAGGAAGCTATTCTGGCGGAACCTTTAATTAT
>JAERRQ010000116.1 GCA_016735355.1 Desulfobacterales bacterium
CAAAAAGAGAGGCTCCCTGCAGGCTTAGCAATAATGTTCCGGGCATACGTCCTATTGATGCCATGATTATAAAAATTTTAAACGGTATGTCACTTATTCCAAGAAATATACAGAAATAATCTTTGGGAAAACCTGGAAAAACAAATAAAAGAAAAATTAGAAAAAGGCCATTATTTGTTGTCAAAGTATCAAGTTTTTTTAACTTTTTTGGAGGGACAAGGCGTCTTATACAATGGATTCCCAGTAAGCGACCTATTAAAAAATTAATGGATGAGCCTGCAGCAAGGCCGGCGCTTGAGTATAAAAAACCTTGCGCCGCGCCGAAAAGATAGCCACCTATAAAACCTGTGGCCTCTCCGGGAAGAGGAGCAAAAATTACCTGTAAAACCTGAATTATGATAAATATAAGCGGAGCCATGGCCCCAAATGATATAATTAAATCCTTAACTTTATCTCTGTCGGTGATAAAAGCAAAAAAAGCCTTTAACTCTTTCCATAATATATCTTTATAAAAAAATCCCAATATCATCAGCAAAGTAAAAATGATCAGAAATATAATAATTTTTTTGGGATCCTTCATAATTACCCGTAGGGGCAATCCTTTGTGGTTGCCCAATCGCTGGAGGGTATTTCGTATTTTGGGTACCCACAAGGGGCACCCCTACAGTTTTTTTACAGCCTCATTTAACGCTGTGACCGCAGGCAGCGTTTTGCCCTCCATAAGTGTAAGAAAAGCGCCACCCCCGGTTGAAATGTATGTCATTCTGTGTGATTCTCCGGCTTTGTAAACGGCTACATCAGTTTCACCTCCACCTACAATTGTAAGAGCATAGGAATTTGCCACGCTCTGCACCATTGCGCTAGTACCTCTGGAAAAAGCATCCATCTCAAAGACTCCCATTGGTCCATTCCATATTATCGTCTTTGCATTATATAATGCCTCGGAATATAATAAGGAAGTGGCAGGTCCTATATCTAGAGACATCCAATTATCAGGTATCTCCTGCATCGGGACTACCTTGATTTCAGCACGTTCATCGAATTTATCCGCAACCACTGTATCCACTGGCAGGGAAAGTTTTATTTTTTTTTCATTTGCCTTTTTTATGATATTTTGGGCTGTATCAATAAGGCTTAACTCTACTTTTGAATTACCCATATCAATCCCTAAGCTCTTAAGGAAAGTATTGGCCATGGCGCCGCCTATTATCAACTTATCCACATGGTTTATCATATTCTCAAGAGCTTCAAGCTTGCCTGAAACCTTTGCCCCCCCTACAATAGCAACAAGAGGACGATGAGGATCGGACATGGCCTTGGAAAAATAGGTAAGCTCTTTTTTTAAAAGAAAACCGGCTGCTGAGACAGGCGCATACCTGGTAATGGCGCTGACAGATGCATTGGCCCTATGAGAGACTGCAAAAGCATCGTTTATATAAACATCACATAAATCGGCCAGTTCTTTTGCAAAAGCATCATCATCCTGCTCTTCTTCAAGGTGAAAACGCAAATTTTCAAGAAGAATAATATCACAAGGATTCATTGCTGAAACTATTTTTTTGATATCAGGGCCTACGCAGTCATGCCCCATAGACACATTATGCTTTATTATTCTGCTTAAACGCCTGGCCACCGGCAAAAGGCTGAGTTCAGGCACAACTTTTCCTCCGGGCCTGGCCATATGTGAACAGATAATCAATATGGCATTATGATCAAGAAGATATTGTATAGTCGGTAAAACCGCCCTAATTCTTGTATCGTCGGTTATATTCTGCTGATCATCATAAGGCACGTTAAAATCGACCCTTATTAAAACTTTTTTACCGTCTATATCAAGATCTCTAATTGATTTCATCAAGATTTCCCTTCTTTTTGTAAGATAAACTTTTTTTCCGCGACCATCTTTGCAGAAAATTTATTCTACCGGCTTTGTATGCCCTGTCAACGAGCTCTTCCTTAAGTTTAAATCCCTGGTCTCCGGATATGGCTTTTTTTAAACAAAGGGTCTTATTAATACATTCAAAACATACTTCCGGCGTCTTTCGTAATCCATCGTCGGCCTGTGGGAATACCTTGTTGATTTGGCCGAAACAGGAAGGATATCCAGACCCGTTTTTTTTGATGTCAGATTTCATCCAGTTCTTCCCTGAGTTCTCGTGTCATAAGCCTGTGAACAGCCTCTTCAGGAGAAATATCATTATAAAGTATATTGTATATTTCGCATGATATCGGCATCTCAACCCCTATGCGTTGAGAAAGATTATATACGGATTTGGCTGTTTTTACTCCCTCGGCTACCATCTTCATTTCAGAAAGGATATCATCTATTTTTTTTCCTTCCCCCAGAAGCTTGCCAACTGTATAGTTCCGGCTTAAATTGCCTGTGCATGTCAAGAGTAGATCCCCGACACACGCCAGACCCACAAATGTTCTTGGATTTGCGCCCAGATTTAACCCGAGCCGGCGTATTTCTGTAAGACCCCTTGTAATGATGGCGGCTCTGGTATTTAAGCCGAAATTGAGACCGTCCGCCATGCCTGCAGCTATTGCAATGACATTTTTAGTTGCTCCGCCAAGCTCCACACCTGTAATATCATTACTGGTATAGACACGAAAATAGGGGGTGGCAAAAACATGCTGCACTAATTCAGCTGTTTTTTGATCTTTGGATGCAACAGCTACCAGTGTCGGTACTTTTTTTGCAACTTCGCTGGCAAAGCTAGGGCCGGAAAGAACCGCAAAAAGATTTTTAGGGATATGGCTGAAAATTTCAGAAAGCACACCTGTCATGGTCAGGTGTGTTTTGTTTTCGATACCTTTGGATGCTGATACGATGGTCACCTTCCGAGTAACAAAATCGGATATTTTATTTGCTGTTTCTCTCATCACATGCGATGGCACAACAAGTAGCAGCAGATCTTTTCCGGATGCAACTTTTTCAAGATCGTTTGATGGGTGAATATTGGGTGAAAGTTTAACGCCGGGCAGAAATATCCTGTTTTCGTTGAAGTTGGCTATATCCTCTTTAACATTTTTTTCAAAAGCCCATAAATCTATACTAAAACCTTTTAAGGCCAGGAGATTGGCAAGCGCGGTTCCCCAACTACCGGCGCCGACAACTCCGATCTTCAACCCGTTAAAATTATTATCATTCATAAATTATACCTTTTAACCGTAGGGGCGCCCCTACTTTTCCGCCAGCCTGACCGCGCCGACAACTTTTTCTTTGGAATCAATGCCTATAAGTTTTACACCCTGAGTATTACGGCTTATAACGGAAATTCCTTGTACAGGCATACGTATCAGTTTGCCGCTGTTAGCTATAAGCATAAGGTCATCATCATCTTCCACCAGCAGGATCGCAATAACTCGTCCATTCCGTTCGCTGGTTTTGATTGTGATAACACCTTTGCCCCCACGTTTTTGAATGTGATATTCGTCAATCGAAGTCCTTTTGCCGTATCCATGTTCCGTTGCGGTAAAAAGAGTCTGTCCGTAGCTTAAAACCTCCATGCCTACAATCGAATCGCCTGGTGCGAGCCGGAGCCCTCGTACTCCCCTGGCAACCCGGCCGGTTGCTCGGACATCAGATTCGTGGAACCTGATTGACTGCCCGCAAGATGATCCCAGGAATACATTCATGGTACCGTCCGTTATTCTGGCAGAGATCAATTCATCGCCGGGCACAAGATCAAGCGCAATAATTCCGCCGGATCTAGGTCTGCTGTAAGCCATGATATCCGTTTTTTTAACAAGCCCGTTTTTGGTGGCCTTGATTATATAGGAGCCTGGTTCAAAGGTCGGAACATTAAGCACTGTTGTAAGCTTTTCGTCTTTTTCAAAATTCAGCAAATTTACAATCGCCTTGCCCCGGGTCGCCCGTCCGGCCTGGGGGATTTCATAAACTTTACACCAGTAAACTTTGCCCAAATTTGTAAAAAACAAAAAAGTATGGTGGGTGGAAGCCACAAAAAGATGCTCCACAAAATCTTCATCCTTGGTGGTCATGGCGGTCTTGCCCTTGCCGCCGCGACGCTGATTGCTGTAAAGGGTTAGTGGATTCCTTTTAATATAACCGCTTCTTGAAATGGTAACCACCATATCTTCCTCTACAATCATATCCTCCAGGGTGATTTCTCGGGTAGATTCTACTATCTCGGTTCTGCGTTCATCTCCGTATTCATTCTCTATTTCATCCAGTTCTTCCTTAATAATCAGGTCAACAAGGTGCTCGCTCCCTAGAATTTCCTTTAACCTATCAATATCTTTTAAAATATTATTATATTCTTCCAGGATTTTATCCTGCTCAAGTCCGGTAAGCCTTTGAAGCCGCATATCGAGAATCGCCTGGGCCTGGATGGCAGATAGATCGAATCTGTTTATAAGTCCGGTTTTGGCCTCAGCAGGAGATTTTGATTTACGTATCATTGCAACCACTTCGTCCAGGTTTTCAAGCGCAATTTTCAAACCTAGCAAAATATGCGCGCGTTCTTCGGCCTTGTTAAGATCGAACCGCGTTCGCCTGACAATCACTTCCCTGCGATGTAGAACAAATTGTTCAAGAAGTTCTTTCAGGTTAAAAATTCGGGGCTGATTATTTAATATTCCCAAAAGGATAATGCCGAAGCTGTTTTGCATCTGGGTATGTTTATAAAGCTGATTAAGGGTAATGTCCGGTATCTGGCCCTTTTTCAGGGCAATGGCAATTCGCATGCCCTCCCGGTCGGATTCGTCCCGCACAAACCTTATTCCTTCAATCTGCTTGTTTTTAATTAAATGCGATATTTTTTCTATCAGCCTGGCTTTGTTAACCTGGTACGGAATTTCGGTAACTATAATGGTCTCTCTTTGGGTTCTTTTATCTTTTTCTATCAAAGCCCTTGCCCGCAGGCGTATTACTCCCCGGCCGGTTCTGTATGCATCGTAGATTCCCTTGGTTCCGTAGATCATGCCCGCCGTGGGAAAGTCCGGTCCCGGAATGATATTGACAAGGTCTATGAAGCTGATTTCCGGGTTATCGATGAGGGCTTTAACCCCCGCAACAATTTCCGGCAAGTTGTGCGGAGGGATGTTGGTCGCCATTCCGACGGCTATGCCTGAGGAACCGTTTATCAATAAATTTGGAAATTTTGTTGGAAGAACAGTAGGTTCAGCCAGTGATTCATCGTAATTGGGGACAAATTCGACAGTATCCTTGTCAAGGTTTTCAAGGAGTTGATGGGATAAATGCATCATTCTGATCTCGGTATATCTCATTGCGGCCGGAGGGTCGCCGTCCACCGATCCGAAATTGCCCTGGCCGTTTATCAACGGATATCTTAAAGAGAAATCCTGCGCCATCCTTACAATGGTGTCATAAACAGCAGTGTCGCCGTGGGGATGATATTTACCTATAACATCACCAACAATACGGGCTGATTTTTTATAAGGTTTGTTCCAGTCGTTCTTGAGCTCATGCATGGCAAACAGCACACGTCTGTGAACAGGTTTAAGCCCGTCCCGAATATCAGGA
>JAERRQ010000143.1 GCA_016735355.1 Desulfobacterales bacterium
CAGTACACACTCATTCATATATACATGATTCTCTTGAAACAGGTGTAACACACTCACTCTGTGAAAGCATGCATGGTTTTCGTAGGGAAGGGATTTATCATCCTGATTTCCAGGAAATTCCGAATCTGAAAAAGTATCTGAAAGAAAAAATCGATTCTGAAAAGATCACGGTTGGCCTCTGGTTTTATCAATCCTACTGGCTTAATGATAACCTGCGCTACATAGATGCTATTATTCGTGAGATAGAGCGTTGCGGAGCTAATGTTATATGCGTATTTCATCTCAGGTATAAGGATGCAGATCGGGGTAATCGTGGAGCTGACTATGCTGTTGATACTTTTTTTATGGAAAATGGAAAATCTTGTATAGATGTTCTCATCAGCCCCATGATGTTCTCCCTGACCCTCTCTGCTCCCGAGTATAAAGAGTTGCTGCCGCGGTTAGATGTTCCTTTTATCCAGGCCATCACCACTCTGAGTCCTTATGCCGAATGGAAAGAAAGCCTGCAGGGAATTTCCACCATGGATGTTTCCTATGCCGTGGCCCAGCCTGAATTTGACGGGGCTCTTATTACCGTACCTGTGGCTACCCGGGAAGAAGAGGAGATTGATCCGCTCACCGGCGCTCTGCTGTCGAAAAATATTCCGATTCCCGACCGTGTTAAAAAGATGGTTTCTCTTTCCCTGAACTGGGCAAGATTACGTAAAATAAAAAATCAGGATAAACGGATTGCCATAATTTTTCATCATTATCCACCAAGAAACGACCGGATCGGCTGTGCTGCGGGTTTGGACAGTTTTGAAAGTGTAAAGCTCCTTTTGGACAGGATGAAAAAGGAAGGTTTCCAGGTCAACCAAACCTATGAAACCGGGGATGAACTGGCTAAAGATTTGCTCGACAGGATGACCTGTGATCAGCGCTGGCTGACACCCGAACGTATGGCGGAAAGGGCCGAGGCCCACGCCGGAGAAGAAATGTTTAAGCCATGGCACGAGGCTCTGCCTCCATCCATCAGGGAAAAAATGACGGCGGACTGGGGCGAAATTCCCGGAGATCTTTTTGTGCATGAAGAAAAGATGCATTTTGCAGGTTTGATTAACGGCAATCTTTTTATTACCATCCAGCCTCCCCGCGGTTATTTTGAAAACATAGAAAAAATTTATCATGATATGTATCTTTCCACACCCCATCATTATCTTGCTCATTACCGATGGATCAAGGATGTTTTTAAAGCGGATGCCGTAATGCATGTTGGTAAGCACGGCTCCCTGGAATGGCTTCCCGGCAAGGCGCTGGGGCTTTCGGAAGAGTGTTATCCTGATCTGGCCATCATGGACCTTCCGAATATTTATCCTTATATTATCAACGACCCCAGTGAAGGAACCCAGGCCAAACGCCGGTCTTATTGCTGCATAATTGATCATCTTACCCCTGTTTATACCAATGCCGATCTTTACGAAGATCTGGCAAAGGTGGAAAATGTTTTAAAAGAATATGCCGACGCAAAAATAGAGGATCACGGGAAATTGTCGATTCTTCGATACATGATCTGGGAAGCGGTTTGCCAGGCGGATCTTGATAAAGATCTTGCTCTTGATGAGCAAGATGCATTTTTATATTTTGATCTGTTTTTGGAAAAACTTCACTCTTATCTGTCAGATCTTGGCGACACCATGATCAACGACGGCCTGCATATTATGGGCAGGGCTCCGGAAAATGACCGGCTGGTGGAGTTTCTTGTGCAGCTTACCCGTCTTTCCAACGGCGCTGTTCCTTCTTTGCGTGAATCTGTTTTGGGTGCTTTGGGGTATGATTATGATGAACTTCTGGCAAATAAGGGTAGGGTGCTTTCCCATTTTAAAGGAAAAACAGGGGGGCAGATTATACAGAGTTCCTATGAATCAGGGCTGACCATGGTAAAAGAGCTGGAAGAAAACCGGTTTGATACTGCTTTTATTGATACTATTGTTAAATCCTGCCTTGGCCGCAGCAATATAAGTGTGGCCGCAGCTCTTAGCTACATTTCTGAAGTATTAACGCCTAATATCAGACTGGTTACAGAGGAAATTGATTCAAGCCTTACCGGGTTTAACGGCGGATTTGTTTTGCCCGGGCCATCAGGAGCGCCTACCCGCGGTCAGGCAGATATTCTTCCGACAGGCAGAAATTTTTATTCTGTTGATCCCAACAAGATTCCAACACCAGGAGCATGGGATGTG
>JAERRQ010000037.1 GCA_016735355.1 Desulfobacterales bacterium
ACAAGTAAGCTAACCGCTAACAGCTAATACCTAAAAGCTTAATGTCCAATTATTATGTAGTGCGTTGTTATTACAATAAAAACACCATTACATCCTAAATAAATTACGAGGTCTGAATTAAGGACTCGTTCAAAGCATAAACATTCAAGATAATTTTAATCTTAAGGAGGTAAAATCAATGACAGGAATTGTATCTTACGGCGCATATATCCCAAGGTACCGAATAGATCGCAAAATTATTTACAAGGCCATGGGTTGGCTTAATCCAGCCACTTTTATGCCTGGTGAAAAAGCTGTGGCCAATTATGATGAGGATAGTCTCACCATGGCAGTTGCCGCAGGCATAGACTGCCTTGGAGATATAGACCGCAACAGCATAGACGGCACTTTTTTTGCCAGCACAACCTTTCCTTACAAAGAAAGACAGAGCGCTCAAATCATGGCAGATGCCTTTAATATGCGCTCTGATATTCGGACAGTCGATTTTGCAGACACATTAAAATCCGGCACAACAGCAGTACTTACAGCTCTTGATACCGTTAAAGCCGGCAGTGCAAAAAATATTATTGTTTGTGCCTCAGATATTAGAAAAGGCAAAGCCGGCAGCATCCAGGAAGAAATGTTTGGCGATGGCGCAGCTTCCCTGTTGTTGGGGAATGATAATGTTATCGCAAATATTGTGGGATCACATTCAGTTTCTTATGATTTTGTTGATCATTGGAGATCTGATACCGACCAGTATGACCACCAATGGGAAGACCGGTTTATTCGAGACGCGGCATATAAACCATTTCTTATTGAGGCGATCAGCGAAGTACTCAAAAAGTGCGGACTGGAAGCTAAAGATATAGCAAAGTTTGCATATCCGTGTTTGTATGCCGGGGATTTTAAAGGGATTGCAAGAAAATTTGGCCTTGAAGATACCCAGGTACAGGATCCCATGATAAATAATGTCGGCTTTACCGGTACGGGAAATCCTTTAATGCTGCTAGTGGCAGCTTTGGAAGATGCAAAACCCGGAGATAAAATTTTGGTTGCCAGTTTCGGTACAGGCAGTGATGCTATAATATTTGAAGTAACTGATGAGATAGAAAAGATAAAAGGTTCCAGAAGAGGTATTAAAAAAAATCTTGCAGCAAAACGAAACCTTGATTTGTATGAAAAAATGATAGCATTCCGGGAATTATTACCGGTTGAAAAAGGTATTCGTGGTGAAGAAATGCCCTTTACTCCATTCTCCAAGCTTTGGAGGATACGAGATCAGGTGCATGGGCTGATTGGAAGCAAATGTACAAAATGTGGGACACCACAATTTCCGGCTCAAAAGGTGTGTGTAAATCCTGATTGCGGAGCCATTGACCAAATGGAAAAATACGGCTTCTCTGATAAAAAAGGTAATCTGATTATGTACACCGGCGATAGCCTGGCATTTAGCCCCAGCCCTCCTGAAACATATGGATTGCTGGATTTTGAAGGCGGCGGAAGATTCCAGTTTAATATCACAGATGTAGACTTAGAAAATTTAAGTGTCGGAATGTCGCTTGAAATGAGTTTCAGGAAAAAGTATGTTGACACCAAGTTTGGTGTGCATGGTTATTTTTGGAAGGCTGTACCGGTAATAGAGTAGTTTTTATAATGACCTGTATCCAAAATAAAAATCTTATTTTGGCACCTGTTTGAGGAGGTAGAAATGGCAGAAGGAATAAAAGATAAAGTCGCAATTATCGGCATGGGTTGCACAAAGTTCGGTGAGCGCTGGGACATGGATTCCGAAGGGCTTATTGTTGAAGCTTTTCAGGAAGCAATCAAAGATGCCGGTATAGAAAAAAAAGATATAGATGCAGCCTGGTTCGGTTCATGCATGACAGACACTAATGTTGGAAAAACATCAATGCCTCTTAGTATTGCTCTAAAGCTTCCCTACCTTCCGGTAGCACGCGTTGAAAATTTTTGTGCCACAGGTACCGAAGCTTTGCGGGGAGCTGTATATGGAGTTGCATCCGGAGCGTATGATATATGCCTGGCCCTGGGAGTTGAGAAACTCAAAGACACCGGATATGCCGGTCTTCCGGATATGCCGTCGATGTTGGGCACTGATGCTAAATTTATGATGTCCAATATAACGGCCCCCGGCGAGTTTGCAATGATGGCCATTGCCTATTTTGAGAAATACGGATTAACCCCGGAAGAGGGCAAAGAAATAATTGCCATGGTCTCTTCCAAGAGTCACAGCAATGGCGCAAAAAATCCCAAAGCTCATTTAAGGCGAGAGGCTTCTGTAGAAAAGATTATGAATGCTCCCATGATTGCCTATCCATTAGGTCTGTTTGATTGCTGCGGAGTCAGTGACGGAGCCGCCGCCGCCATAGTCTGCCGAGCGGATCTGGCCAAAAATTTTGGCAAACCCGAACCAGTCAAACTCAAGGCCATGCAACTGGCGCTCTGCTCAGGCGCAGAATTAATGTACAGCAATTGGGACGGAACATATGTAAAAACCGGTCAAGAATGCGCCATCAAAGCTTATAAAGAAGCTGGGATCACGAAGCCCAGGGAAGAAATGAGCCTGCTTGAAGTTCATGACTGTTTCTCGATTACAGAACTTGTAACTTATGAAGATCTACAGATTTCTGAAAGGGGCAAGGCCGGCAACGATGTTAGAGATGGCTTTTTTAATCTTGACGGGAAGATACCATGCCAACCTGACGGCGGATTGAAATGTTTCGGCCATCCCATCGGAGCTTCCGGGTTGAGGATGATGTACGAAATATATTTGCAGCTTCAGGGTCTGGCCGGTGACCGACAGATTAAAGATCCGTCCCTCGGGCTCACCCACAATATGGGAGGATTCCCCAATCAGAATATTGTCAGTATCTCTATCGCCGGCTTGTAAAATTAACGCTGGATAATTTAGGAAACTGGAAGTTCTCTTAACCCGGTGGGCTGAAGGCTCACTGGGTTTTTTTATATACAGGATGATTATAACTTATCATATTAAATTTTACAATCCCAGGTGACAAAATGAACAAATATAAAATACATCCGATTGTAATGGGTACAAAAAATTTCAACAAGGGAATGATGACCTATCAGCACGACTATGGCAAGCCTTACACAATACCGATATATTGCTGGTACCTTGAGGGAGGAGATAAAAAAATCATTGTGGATACGGGTGAAATGAGTCCTGTTAAATCAGAAGCAAGAGAGGCATCAATCGGCGGCAAAATCTATACTTTTGAAGAAGGTCTCAGCCGCTGGGGACTCTCGCCTGAAGATATTGATATTGTAATCCATACACACCTGCACAATGACCACTGTGAAAACGACTATAAGTGTGTAAATGCCGTTTTTTATGTACATGTCAAAGAACTGGAGCGGGTACACGATCCCCATCCGCTTGATTTCAGATATCTGGACGATTATATAATAGACGTAGAAGAGGCCGGGCAGATATCGACTATAACAGGGGATACTGAAATAATTCCCGGCATTAAGGTAATTCATACTCCGGCCCACACCGATGGAGGGCTTTCCGTGCTTGTGGAAACATCCAAAGGTAGGGCTGTAATAACCGGATGTTGCACTATTATGGAAAACTTCAACCCTCCTAAAGAGATCACTGCCATGGAGATGGATGTTATCCCTCCGGGCACCCTTGTGAACGCATACGAAGCATACGATATTATGCTGAAAATAAAAGATATGGCTGATATCTTGATACCTTTGCACGAACCAGGATTTGCGGCTGTAGATACGATAGGTTAATCGAGTATTGCAGAACTGCTCATGCTCCCGCTGTAATCAAGAGCCAGGTAGCGCCTGGTTCGGCATATTATTTTTACTTTTAAGCTGTTGCTGCCAATGGTTGTGCTTTCTGGTCAATAGCCATAATTAAATTTTGAACAGCACTCACTTCATTTTCTTCGAAATAGGCTTCAATAATCTTACCTTGCTCAATCACATTGCGAACTTATTTTGGTGAAATCATGCGATCTGGTCGGGACCGGCACATGGGAAATGGCGAATAAAAACATGTGAAAGGATTGTCAGACTGAGGAACAGGATGGGTTAGCTTGCCACAACAATAGTCACCAATATTGCAAGGATGCCAATTGCCAATCCAGAGATGCTAATTAGCATCTTTTCCCTTCGTCCTTCTATTTTTTTATTTAATTCTGGTCGAGCGAGATCAAGGATATTATCTATTTCTTGGAGCTGAATAAGATACTCATCACTCTTTTGGTAATCATTATTATCTTTTTCTTTATCTATCCGATTTAACCCCTCAGCCCTCTCACTTAAACTTTTTTTACCAACAACCCATAGGAAATTCTTAATCTCTTTGGCTTTTACCAAGTGATTTATATAATTGGGGACAATATCTGGTATTGTCTCACTTTCATAATCTTCTTTGAATTTCCTGATTCGTTCAAGATAATAGACTACTCCGGCCTCATTTGCATCGTAGATTGCCCTTTGACAATGATTCTTCGCCTTCTTTAATTCATCATGTAATTCATCCTTGCATAGGTCTTCATCTCCATTTCTAAGTTGTTCCGCACGTAATAAATGAAATGCAACATAGCGTAGCTGATTAACAGCCGGAAAAGGCACGCCATCCGCAAAATATTCAATTTTTTTGATTTTTTGTTCTGCGTATGTGAACAGGGATGATATTTCTTCGAGCAGATCAGGAAAGGAGTCATTCATAACTAAAAGTCATAGGACTGTAGTTGGGCTTTTCTTCGTTCAATATCTTTTTCCGTGACGTATCGCCCCTTAGATAAAGAAATGGAACCCGTGGCGTGTCTTTTTATGATGCGGTTTACTATTCGTCTGTCATTGTCTTCCGTGTGAACAGGTGGTTTTGGAAACAACTTGTTCAGCAAGGCAAAGATCTTCATCTCTTTTTCCTCCATATCCATGTTTTTAAAACACGTAACTATACAATTTATCTATTATGGAATGGTTATGTCAACGATTATTTGCAATAAAGGTAAGCTTTCGATAAGTTAACCAACAAAGCTCACCGGCCGCCAACATGCGGAGAAAAGCCTTTCGCAAACGACAACATTTCAAAAAAAACATCGCTGTTGGCGGTCGGTAGTTTTTTGTTATGTGGCGGCATAATTACAGCAGCCTCTATCAGTATGAGATATACTTAATGTATGAACCACGCCTATCCGGTTAGCACAGGTGAATAAAGGCTATCTGTTTGATAATATATAATTTTTCGCCATGCAAAGATAATCAACCTGTGTCAACCGGATAGGCATGGTATGAACTTCCTTCTTGTTGTACCAATTATGCCAATCAGCCCAGAGCCCAGCAGAAACAGGGCGCCAGGAATAGGAACAGGGTTATAAGCGCCTTTGCATGAATATCCTTCTGGATCAATGCGTGGCAGACCATCGGAAAAACCTTCCAAACTTTCTTTCCAACCGGCGCAATGTCCGTCGTTACAAAAATGGCCAAAACAATAGTCATCGGGGCCGGACCTTCCCTTGAATCCTCCTACCACGTTATAAATATACCAATTTAGTCCTAAACTTGATGCGAATTCATCCAAATCAGCAGCAGCGTTGTAACTGCGTTTTCCGCTGGCACATATCAGAGCAAATGGTGTATCTGTAACAAAATGATAACGATTCAGGAATTCCCCTTTAAACCGGGGATTAGTGACCCTGTCTGTGTCACTAAACAGGTCTGAAGAAATATTGAGCACCCTGCCTTCTAAAAACGCATCATTTGTTCCGTCGTATCCCGGGTGGCCATCGGTATTCTTCAATCCTTTGCCTTCCCGAGGATCCCAATACTCGCCTCCACCCCATTCCTCGGGCGTCCTGATATCAATAAGGAATCCAATGTAATTATCCTTCATCATTTCATAAACACCGAGCGGACTGATCTCCATAAGCGCCGCAGATGCTAATCCGGGTATGGCTAAAACCATAAACACAAATAATGTTAAAATTCTAAACCTTTTCATTTTCAGATTCCTCCTCCTCCTCCTTCTTCTTCATTTTTAGTCGAAATACACCAAACCTACATTCTGGTCCTCTTTTTAATGCTATTTACTTTTTTTAACCACCCCCTTTCGCTCTGACTGCTGAGCGTGATACTCAATCCACAATTAGCCAGATAACGTACGCATCACCCGTAAGGTGCGTTAAGGTGTCGTCAGTTAAGGTGTCACATCTTGCATAGTGAATAAATATGCATGTATTTAACCCACAGATCAGAATCTTTTTGCACTTTGGTTCGCATGGAACTTAAAATGTGGCTTACCGCCGAATAGGTAATACCAAACAAGCGTCCTGTTTCTTCGTTGGTCAGCATGCATGTTTTCCACACCAGGTAGACCAGCAAATCTTGATTCTCCTTTTTACTGTCAATATCTTATTAACTATTCAAGATGTGACACCATTTTCGCCCCTATTTGAGAATGTATACGCGTGGATAGTCCATGACTTTAAGGGTCAAAGCAATGGCGCCTGCCACTTCAGGAACGTCATGGATAATTATCAGGTTGTTTCTCTTGTTTAGCTCCTCCATCATAGGCTTTGACCACATGTCATCGTAATCAACATGTCTGGCACCC
>JAERRQ010000002.1 GCA_016735355.1 Desulfobacterales bacterium
CGTGAGATCTTTTGCGGATTCTTTGATAATTGCGGCATCAATTTTATCCTTTTCTTTAACAAATCCGGTTAAAAGGGCGCGATTACAAATAACATTAATGCGCCGGGGATAACATTCTGAGAAGGCGATAATTTCACGGATTGCACCTGAATTAAAAATGACCCTTTCAGTTCCGGCAACACTTAAGCGAAACTGAATATAATCCTTGATGTCGGTCTTTTTTAAAGGCCCTATATCATACCTGGTGGTTATTCTTTGTAATAATGCTCTGTTCCTTGTTTCCGCAAGGGTTGCATTTAATTCATTCTGCCCCACAAGAAATATATTTAAAAGCTTTTTATCCTGCTTTTCTATGTTGGATAACAGGCGTATCTCTTCCAGCATTTCATGGGAGAGCCTCTGTGCTTCATCGATTACCAGAAGCACTTTTTTATCTGCCTTATTTGCCTTGTGCAGAAAATGTATAAAATTGACAAGAAAATCACCCTTGGTGGTGAAACTTTTGTTCATCTTAAAATTAGTCGCAAGAAAATTATAAAAATCAAGAACTTCTAAGCCTGGATCGGTTATTTTGGCCACAATAGTGCTTTGATCGAGAGTCTCCAGGAATCCATTGATAAGCGTTGTTTTACCGGTTCCCACATCCCCGACCAGAAGTAAAAATCCACTATTGTCAAGTAGCCCATATTTTAAAATGGCAAGGGCCTCCTTGTGCGTTTCCCCAAGCCACAAAAATGCGGGATCCGGGCTTATCTGAAATGGCTTTACATTTAAATTATAATATGCAAGGTACATAATTGTTTGAAACTCGTCATTAATTTAAAATTAAATTTTAATTTAAGTTAGTATACTAATAGCCGATAATTTATATATCCTTTATTTCTCAAAAAATCAAATAACAGGTTTAACCACCAATACCATTTGGCATATTTCCTGCTGGGCCAACTAACTATTTAAATTTATTAGAGAATGAAAAAAACCAATCTATTGGTATATAAAACATTTCACAAAACTGGTTTTTATTAAATTCAGCAATATTAACCGCTTGTAAGACAATACGCAATATTTGTGCCGAATAGTATTGGGCTAACCACCATCATAACTTATAAAAAATTGTTACAAAATGAAAAATAGAAAAATTAAAAAAGGTGTCTTTCGGAATTTATTTTGTGTCATAATAATTATTTTTGCGTCAACCTGCTATGGGTCTTCTAAGGATACAGATGAAATAAAAAAAATACAACCTGATCTCATAGAAAAATATAGTGTTACAGAAATAAAGACTGATAATAGCGCAATTAAGCGGGATAATTCCTCAATAAGAATGAAAGCTGATATTCTTCTTGTTCTGGACAACTCCGGCAGTATGAAAAGAAATGATCCAAAATTTATAACAAGGGATGTCGTTACCGAATTACTCAACAATACAGGTGAAGGATTTCGCCTGGGGATGCTGATATTTGATCAAAAGGCAAGACTGGTCGAACATCTTACAGATATGAATAACAAGGAAGCCACGGCAAAATTTTTCAAAAGCCTCAACAACATAAATTACAAAGGCCTTTTCACTGACACTCCGGCAGGAGTGGAGCGAGCCATTTATGAACTCAAGACCCATGGCAGAGAAGATGCCATAAAAATTCTTATTCTTTTAACAGACGGTATTATAGATACAGGCAACAAGGAACGGGATGTTGAAGGAGAAATATGGCTCAAAGATCATCTTGCCGATGAAAGCAAAAAATTGGGGATCAAAATTTTTGGTATTGCCTTTACGGATAAGGCCGACTTTCGGCTCATTCAGATACTGGCATCAAAGACAGGCGGAGAATATTTCAGAGCCTTTGGCGCTGAAGATATTCCTGATATATTTAAAAAGATAAATGCAATAATCACAAAACCTCAAGCCGGTGCGGAACCGGTGCCGCCGGATACCCGTAAATCCGGGCCCCTTGAAAACAGACCCGCGGAGATTGATAGCGGCAAGGAACTATCACCCCGGAACCGGATTATTCCCGATGATAAAACAGTAGAGCCGCCACCTGACTTACCAGCGCAAAAAAAATTGAATGCAACAACAACGGCAGAAAAGAAAAAGCCCTTTACAAAGCCAAACGTCGCCGATAAGCCCTTCAAAACGCAGAAGGATAGAGCTCCGATCAATTATACTGTAGTTATATTTTTTTCCATCATATTAGTCATTTTGCTGATAATCTATAAACGGCAGAAAGACAAAATCAAATCCGACTCTTTACAAGAATTCCAGGGCGATTCCTCCGCATATCATCCTTTTTTTCAAGCAGAGCTTATAGATGTAGATCATATAACTGCTAAAGAATCCGTATCTCTTATTTTGAACAAACAAACGGTACGCATAGGCCGGGACCCAAACAACGAGATTATCATTCCCAGAGAGTTCATATCCAGCCTGCATGCTACCATTGAATACAAAAACGGTTATTACTACCTGGAGGACTACAGAAGCACCAACGGGACCTACCTTAACAACAGAAAAATCTCACAAAATAGTCCTGCACGACTTAAAAGCGGAGATACGATCCATTTTGCCAAATGTGAATTCCGATTCCTTATGCACGATCAGGCGCCCTATGGAGAAACCGTTATGATCCAGACTGAAATTAAATAATTCGATTGATTTTTTTTCAACAAGCAGATAAAAGGCTGATATTAAGAAAAAAATTTATCTATGGATTTTCAGATAATTACTCGATTTTAAAATTTGTAACAAGGCCAGAGGGAGTAAGATATATAATACTCAGCCGACCTATAACACATTGAAATTATTTATGTGGAAATCTATAAACCGAGTGAGGAATTTAAATGGATGAAATCGCTAAACTTAGGAATGTAGCTATAATAGGTCACGGTGGAGCCGGTAAAACATCTCTGGCAGAAGCTATGCTTTATAATGCCGGTGTCACAAACAGACTCGGACGCGTAGAAGATGGAAACACTGTAATGGATTTTGAGCCTGAAGAACTTAAGCGGCAGGCAAGTTTAAGCAGTGGTTTTTATCAGTATGACTGGGAAAAAACTACAATAAGCCTTATAGATACACCGGGTGATCAAAATTTTTTTTCCGACAGCAGGATTTGCATGCAGGCCGCAGACGGAGCCGTGGTTGTAATAGATGCTGTTGACGGTGTAAAAGTCCAGACAGAGCAAGCATGGGAATTTGCTGATGAATTTAATCTGCCTTGTATGATTTTTATTAATAAGCTGGACAGAGAGAGAGCTGATTTTTTACGAACATTTAATGATGCATCAGAATCATTTAAACCCAAACCTGTTATTCTCCAATTGCCCATAGGAAAAGAAGCCGACTTTAAAGGTATTGTGGATCTCGTCAGCCTGAAAGCCTTTACTTATAATGATGACGGAAAAGCCGCGCCATGCGATATACCTGCGGATATGCAGGAACAGGTTGATGCTGAAAGAGAAGCGCTGGTTGAAAATATTGCGGAATCCGATGATGAACTGCTGGAGCGATATCTTGAAGGTGAGACGATAACTGACGATGAACTGAAGACAGCCTTAAAAAACGGTATTCTTAAACGAGAGTTGGCGCCTGTCCTCTGTGGTTCTGCAACCCTAAATATAGGCATAGATCTTTTAGCTGATTTTATCTGCATCTGCATGCCTTCACCCCTGGAAAAAGCTGCTGTGCTTTGCACGGATGCCGACGGGAAAGAAGAAATAGAATGTAAGCCCGATCCGGATGAGCCCTTTGCTGCATTTATATTTAAAACAATAGCCGATCCCTATGCAGGACGTTTAACTATATTTAAGGTAATTTCAGGCGCACTGGGCGGAGAAGGCAACTTTTTAAATACAAACAAGGATGCTAAAGAAAGGTTCAACCAGCTTCTGGTGCTGGCCGGGAAAGAACAGAAACCGGTGAATAAGGCGCTTCCGGGATCGATTATAGCTGTAGCAAAATTAAAGGAAACCAAAACAGGCGACACAATCTGTGATGCTTCAAGGAAAGTTATATTCAAGTGCGCCAAGCCTCTGCCGACCTTAATCTCTTTTGCTGTTTCGGCCAAAAATCAGGGTGATGAAGATAAGGTGTTCATTGCTCTGAACAAATTGCTTGAAGAAGATGTGGCTATAAAGCTCGACCGGAACGCCGAAACCAAGGAAATATTAATTTCCGGAAGCGGTCAGGTGCACATCGAGGCTATTACCGAGAAACTGAATAGAAAATATAATGTTGAAGTTCTGCTCAACACACCCAAAGTACCCTACCGGGAAACCATCAAGAAAAAAGTCAGGGTGCAGGGCAAACATAAAAAGCAGTCCGGTGGTCACGGTCAGTTCGGTGACTGCTGGATACAGATGGAACCGCTGCCGAGTGGAGGAGGGTTCGAGTTTGTTGATGCAATTGTGGGTGGAGTGATCCCGAAAACCTATATTCCGGCTGTGGAAAAAGGTGTTCTTGAAGCATGCCAGAAGGGTGTCCTGGCAGGGTTTCCATGTGTCGATTTTAAGGTAACCCTTGATGACGGTTCATACCACTCTGTTGATTCATCGGAAATGTCTTTTAAAATTGCAGGCGCCCTGGCTTTCAGGACTGCAATCAAGGAGGCCAGGCCCGTACTGCTGGAACCGATAATGAAAGTAGCCGTTATCACGCCCGACGAATTTATGGGCGACATTATGGGAGATCTTAACGGCCGCCGCGGCAGAGTTTTGGGAATGGACACCAAGGGGAAAAATCAGGTCATTAACGCCAATGTTCCTCTTTCCGAATTTTTGACATATGCGCCTGATCTGAGATCCATGACAGGCGGACGCGGTATGTTTACAATGGAATTTTCACACTATGATGAAGTTCCCGCCCAGATAGCCGAAAAGGTTATCGAGGAAATTAACAAAGAAAAAGAAGAGAGTTAATCTCTATGCCGGGACGCAAAGAAAAAAAACTTTGCGTCCCGGCATATCACATACCTTGCAAATTTCAACGTTATATATTGACCGCCATGTAGCCGATTTACCTCTGGTCGAATCGATACGCTCCCGTATTAAAGCTCCCGCTGTAGTCGTGGAAGATTCTTCCAGGGTTTATGATATTCTGTCCCGTTCTGATGATCCCGTTCAAAAAGGAAAAGAAATCCTGTTTCTAACCAGAAACAAGGGAGCCTTTATCAAAGACTGCCCCGGCACCAGTTATTACACATGCTGCGGATACAAAATCCTGCACATAGGGACATTCTGCACTATGGACTGCTCCTATTGTGTGTTGCAGTCTTATTTCCATCCGCCTTTGCTGCAGTTTTTTGTAAATCATGACGAACTGCTTGCAAGTCTTGATTCCCTTTTTGCGGAAAATAAAATCAACCGGATAGGAACCGGCGAATTCACGGACAGCTTGATATGGGAATTATGCACGGATCTTTCATCAATGCTTGTCCCTCAATTTGCAAAACAGTCAAGCTCTGTCCTGGAGTTGAAAACCAAAACCACCGCCATTCATAATCTGAAAACACTCAAGCATAACCGCAAAACAATAATATCCTGGTCCCTTAATACGGAAAGGATTATTCGTACCGAGGAAAGGAAAACCGCCTCCTTGTCCGCGCGTCTTGCAGCCGCAGCTCAATGTGAGTTATGGGGATACCCTATTTCCTTTCATTTTGATCCTGTTATTCTCTATGAGGGATGTGAAAAAGAATACAAAGATGTTCTGCAAAAACTTTTTGCCGCTGTTTCGGCTGAAAATATTGTATGGATAAGTCTGGGGACATTCCGTTTTATGCCGGATCTTAAAGCGATTGCTGCTAAAAGGTTCAGGAACTCAAAAATCGTGTATGGTGAATTCATCCCCGGCCTTGACGGTAAAATGAGGTATTTCAAGCCCCTCAGACTGGAGTTTTATAAAAAAATGGTCTCCTGGATCAAAGAGCTGGGGCCTGATGTTTTAGTATATTTTTG
>JAERRQ010000231.1 GCA_016735355.1 Desulfobacterales bacterium
ATTACCCGAGGGAGTGGAGATGGTCATGCCTGGTGATAATGTAACGATAACGGCTGAGTTGATAACACCCATAGCGATGGAGGCGGAGTTAAGGTTTGCCATCAGAGAAGGCGGTCGCACCGTCGGCGCAGGTGTTGTGAGTGAAGTGATCGAATAGAAGAGATCGTATTTCAACAATCCGAAAGAAAAAACAATGAAAGTTAATACAAAAATAAGGATAAAACTCAAGGCTTATGATCATAAACTTCTTGATCAATCCGCCTCGGATATTTTAGACACAGCCAATAAAACAGGTGCAAAAGTAGTTGGGCCGATTCCTCTTCCCACAAGAATAAATAAATATTGTGTTCTCCGTTCACCTCATAAGGACAAGAAATCACGAGAACAATTTGAGATAAGAACACATAAAAGAATTCTTGATATTGTTGAGCCGACCCAGCAGACTGTTGATGCATTAATGAAACTGGATCTTTCTCCTGGAGTAGATGTAGAGATAAAACTATAGGCATAGGAATCGTTAAAGCCATGTGTAGAGGATTGATAGGGAAAAAAATAGGTATGTCCGGGGTTTTTTCCGCGGATGGTCAGTTTATACCTGTAACAGTTATACAAGCAGGCCCTTGTTTTGTAACACAGATTAAAACAATCGTTAATGAGGGATATAATGCCCTGCAAATCGGGTTCTGCGAGCAGAAAAAGTCACGTATTAACAAACCGAAACAGGGGCATTTACAAAAGAGCGGCGGGCAGTCTTTTCTCTATCTTCGGGAAGTGGATGTCGATGAACCTGAACTATATAAACCCGGACAGCAGATTCTTCTTGATATTTTTAAAGTGGGTGAACGTGTTGACGTTGCCGGCACGAGCAAGGGGCGTGGTTTTGCTGGTGTTATAAAACGACATGGCTTCCATGGAGGCAAAAAGACCCATGGTAGTCATAGCCATAGAATCCCGGGTTCTGTAGGGTGTAGCGCTTGGCCAGGCAAGGTTATTAAAGGAAAGAAACTCCCGGGTCATTATGGCAATTCGAGAACAACAGTGCGTAACCTCGAAATTGTCGATATCCGGCCGGAAGAAAATTTGATACTGATAAAAGGTGCTTTGCCCGGTCATAGATCGGGTCTGGTAGCAATTAGAAAAAGGGCGCTTGCAGAATAAATGTAGATTTTTTTATAAATTTCATTGCGTTATCGGTCGTCGGAGTGTTATAATACATTTTTTGTTTCTTCCTCTGACCTTGTGCAAAATTTTAAAATCAAGTAATTATCTGAAAATCTATAATTTTTTTTTATTAACCGTGATGGCTTAATGAAAAAGTTGTTTAAGAGCTATAGAAATATAATGATAAACAATTTTTTTTGAATTCATCAACATTTATAGTTTGGTATTGCAAATGGCTGTTGTGGATGTTTTAAATACAAAAGCGGAAAAAGTTTCAGAAATAGAACTGGCAGATGATATATTCGATATACCTGCCAAATCCCATGTTCTGCATGATGTAGTCAGGATGCAGTTGGCTTGCAGGCGCTCAGGAACTGCTTCAGTTAAACATCGTAGCGATGTAAAGGGAAGCAGAAGAAAATTATTCAGGCAAAAGGGCACAGGAAGGGCGCGCAGAGGTGATATCAAATCTCCTCTCTTGCGTGGAGGAGGTTCTGTTTTTGGCCCTGATCCCAGGTCATACGCCTACTCGGTTCCTAAAAAGGTAAAAAAACTAGCCCTTAAGATGGCTCTAAGTAGCAAACTCAGGACTAATGAACTGGTTGTGCTGGATAATTTTGATTTAGAGAAGATCCGGACAAAAAATTTTATAGGAATCATCAATCAATTGAATATAAAGAAAGCTTTGATTGTAACAGATAAAAAGAATGAAAAGCTTGAGCTTTCCTCAAGAAATGTTCCTAACATAAAAGTTATGAGATATGAGGGGCTTAATGTTTACGATATTCTCAAATATAATCATTTGGTGTTGTTGGAGTCATCCATTAAAAGCATCGAAGGGAGGTTTGTGGTATGATTAAATATAGAATAATCAAGCGGCCTCTTGTTACTGAAAAAACAATGCTTCTGAAAGAAGAAGCAAACCAGTTTTCCTTTGAAGTAGACCGATCCGCCAACCGTATTGAAATCAGAAATGCTGTGGAAAAGATATTCAAGGTTAAGGTTGCTTCTGTTAATACTATTCAGGTAAAAGGCAAAACCAAACAAAAAGGCAAAATAATCGGTAAGCGCAAGGATTGGAAAAAGGCTATTGTTCGATTATTGCCTGGTGAACGGATTGAATTTTTTGAAGGAGCTTAGGAGTTTAAAGGTTTATAATGGCTGTTAAAAGAGTAAAACCCACATCTCCCGGTCGCAGGTCCCAGACTTATTCTACTTTTGAAGAGATTACAACAACCACCCCTGAAAAAAGTCTGTTGAAAATTATTAAAAAAACCGGTGGACGTAATGTAAATGGAAGGATTACAAGCAGGCATCGCGGCGGTGGTCATAAAAGGCGCTATAGGATAATTGATTTT
Source organism: Desulfobacterales bacterium (assembly GCA_016735355.1). Taxonomy (GTDB): domain Bacteria; phylum Desulfobacterota; class Desulfobacteria; order Desulfobacterales; family BuS5; genus BuS5. Next base: position 2,520 of record JAERRQ010000231.1, read on the forward strand.
AAGAGGAACAAAGTTGGTATTGCCGCAAAAGTTGCTACAATTGAATATGATCCGAACAGGTCTGCGAGAATAGCATTATTGCATTATGCTGATGGTGAAAAACGTTATATACTCGCCCCGCTTAATCTTTCTGTTGGAGATTCGGTTATATCATCAGTAGAAGCCGACATTAAACCTGGAAATACTCTACCCTTAAAAAATATACCGTTAGGCACACACATTCATAATATTGAATTGACGATCGGCAAAGGGGGACAGATTGTCAGGAGTGCCGGTACATATGCTCAGCTCATGGCGAAAGAAGATAGATATGCTCAAGTGAAATTACCTTCAGGTGAAGTCCGGATGGTTTTATTAAACTGTAATGCAACAATCGGCCAGCTGGGAAATGTAATACATGAAAATATTTCTTTGGGAAAGGCAGGCAGGAAGCGTTGGCTTGGGAGACGACCTAAAGTGCGTGGAGTCGCTATGAATCCGGTTGATCATCCCATGGGAGGCGGTGAAGGCCGTTCTTCAGGCGGGCGTCATCCTTGTACTCCATGGGGAATGCCTACCAAAGGGTATAAGACAAGGAACAAGAGGAAGAGCAACAAGTTTGTTGTTAAGAAAAGAACCAAAAAATAGTATTTGATACTTATTGAAATATATTTATCATTTTTTCAGGAGTTTTTATGCCGCGATCATTAAAAAAAGGTCCGTATGTTGATCCAAAGTTATTAAAAAAAATAACAACTGCTCAGGAGACTCGAAGTAATAGCGTTATAAAGACATGGGCAAGAAGGTCAACCATTATACCTGAGATGGTAGGATTTACTATGGCCGTTCATAACGGGAAAAAATTTGTTCCGGTCTTTGTTTCAGAAGATATGGTAGGTCATAAACTCGGTGAATTTTCTCCGACACGTGTTTTTTATGGACATGCCGGGGATAGAAAATCTAGATTAAAGAAATAATCAGCATTAACAGATTTTCGAAAATCTGTATAAATTTTGTATAAATAAGGAATTGCCGAAAATGGAGTTTAGAGCAGTTGCAAAGTATGTGCGGATATCTTCAAGAAAAGTTCGTATGATAGTGGGAACTATTAAGGATAAGCCTGTTGAAGCCGGTCTGGATATCTTAAAATTTATGCCTCAAAAAGCGGCGGCCATAGTTGAAAAAACAATACGCAGTGCCGTTGCAAATGCTGACCAACATTCCGGGGTAGATATAGATGCATTGGTTATTCGAAATATTATTGCTGATCAGGGACCAACATTAAAACGATTCAGAGCCAGGGCACGCGGTAGGGGAACAAGAATTTTAAAACGTACCGCGCATATTACTGTTATATTATGTGATGATTTGGCATAAGGGAGGATAAAAAGCTTGGGCCAGAAAGTTAATCCTATAAGTTTGAGGCTGGGTGTAGTTAAGACTTGGGAGTCGAAATGGTATGCCGGTAAGAACTATTCTGATTATATTTTAGAAGATTTTAATATCAGGAAGTTTCTTAAGAAAAAAAATTATCACGCAGGTGTTGCTAAAATTGAAATTGAGAGATCAAATAAGCGTGTCAGGTTAAGAATTTTTACTTCTAGACCGGGTATTATCATAGGAAAAAAAGGCTCTGAAATAGCTGCGTTAAAGAAAACGCTTGAAAAGATGATTTCTCAAGAAGTTTTTATTGATGTTCAGGAGGTACGAAAACCTGAGGTTGATGCTCAGCTTGTTGCAGAAAGTATTGCTCTTCAGATAGAACGTAGAGTAGCTTTTCGGCGTGCCATGAAACGTGGTATTCAGTCTGCCATGCGATTTGGTGCTGAAGGTGTTAAAATTATATGCGCAGGTCGTTTGGGAGGTGCAGAGATGGCTCGGACGGAATGTTACAAAGAAGGAAGGGTCCCCCTGCATACCTTACGTGCGGATATTGATTACGGTTTTACGGAATCTCATACTACATATGGTGTAATTGGAGTTAAAGTTTTTATTTTTAAGGGTGAGATTTTAAAGAAAAACAAGTAAGGCTAACCGCGCAACTCAGGTATGAGATACATCGTTATTTTTTTGAATCTAAAAAATTATAGTTACGTATTATAGATATAATAGGAGTAATTTTAAATGCTGAGTCCCAAGAAGATGAAATTCCGCAAGCACCAGAGAGGTAGAATGAAAGGTGTTGCACTCAGGGGTTGTAATTTGAATTTTGGTGACTATGGACTGCAGGTAGTTGAGTGCGGAGCAATAAATGCGAGGCAGATAGAAGCAGCCCGTATAGCAATGACCAGGCATGTTAAGAGAGGTGGCAGAACCTGGATAAGAATTTTTCCGGATAAACCATATACAAAAAAACCGGCTGAAGTTAGAATGGGGAAAGGGAAGGGCGCTCCCGAAGGATGGCAAGCCATCGTTAAACCTGGAAGAATTCTTTATGAAATGGATGGTGTTCCCATAGAGCTTGCCAAGGAGGCTTTGCGCCTTGCGTCACACAAGCTTTCAGTGAAAACCAGGTTTGTTGCAAGGAGTTTATTGTAATGAAGACGGGTGAGATTAGAGAGCTAAGCATTGATGAGATGAATAACAAGCTCGTTAATTATGAGGAAGAATTGTTTAATCTTCGCTTTCAGCATGAAACCGACCAGCTTGAGAACACTCAATTAATGAAAAAGACAAAACGGAATATCGCCAGGGTCAAGACTGTAATAAGAGAAATGATCGACAACAAAGATATGGAATAGAATAGTTGCTCTCATGAAAAAAATTGGAATAAAAAGACAGGCTGTTGGAACTGTTGTTAGTGACAAGATGGATAAGACAGTTGTGGTAAATGTTGAGAGGCTTGTTAAACATAAACTTTATCATAAATATATAAAAAGGCGTTCAAAATTTGTTGCTCATGACAAAGATAATGAATGCTGTTTTGGTGATAAGGTACTAATTATAGAATCAAAACCTATCAGCAAAACTAAGAAATGGGTTGTAAACAAGATACTTGACAGGGCTGTTTAATCAGAAGGTGCCAAGTTTTAACATGTTTTTATTTGATATCTCCGGAATGTATAAAATTTAAACTTGGAGTAATTTATCTATTCACATGGTTTAAATTTTTTTCCCTTGATTTTGAACAAAATAGACTGATTGCGGGCGGCATTAGAAAAGGAAATACTTTATAATGATACAGGCAGAAACAAGATTGACTGTAGCTGACAATTCAGGAGCTAAAGTTGTTTATTGTATAAAAGTCTTAGGCGGGTCAAGAAGAAGGTATGCTAGTGTTGGAGATATAATAGTTGTATCAATAAAGGAAGCAATGCCAAATGCCAAAGCAAAAAAAGGTGACGTTCTTAAAGCGGTAGTAGTACGTACCAAGAAAGAGATTAAAAGGCCTGACGGATCATATATAAGGTTTGATGATAATTCCGCAGTCTTAATAACCGCCAATCAAGAACCTTTAGGAACACGTATTTTCGGTCCGGTTGCAAGAGAGCTTCGGGCAAAAAAATTTATGAAAATTATTTCTCTTGCTCCTGAGGTTTTATAAAGCCGATATTTTTCCCTTGTATGATATTTTAAGAGGTTCTTTATGGTTGCAAATAAAATTCATTTAAAAAAAGATGATAAAGTTAAGATAATTGCCGGTAAGGATAGAGATAAGATCGGAAAAATTGTAAAGATTATCAGAAAAGACAGCCGGGTTATTGTCGAGAACATTAACATAACAAAAAAACATTCCAAGCCAAGTGCAACTAACAGGCAGGGTGGCATAATAGAACAGGAAGCTCCGCTTCATTGGTCAAACGTAATGTTGGTTTGTAATAAATGCCTTAAGGCAGTGCGTATTAAGAGGAAGCTTCTTGAAGACGGAAAAAAAGTTCGTCTCTGTAGCAAATGTAATGAAATGATTGATGTATAGATTGTCACATAAATAGTTTCACTACGTTATCGGTCAAAACCTTCGGTCGACGTAATATCAGTACGTCTCCCTCAGGGGTTCTCCTTTATCCTTGTTAAATTAATTATTTGAAAATTTATAGTTTTCGGGGAAGATTAATGTCACAGTTAAGAGAATATTACTGCAAAGTCGTTGTTCCTAAGATGATGGAAACGTTTGATTATAAAAATATTATGCAGGTTCCCAAACTTGAAAAGGTTGTTATAAACATGGGGCTAGGGGAAGCGATAAATAATAATAAACTTCTTGATTCCGGAGTAGCTGAATTGAAAGTGATTTCAGGTCAGCAGCCTGTTATAACACGAGCGAAAAAGTCGATTGCTGCTTTTAAACTCAGAGAAGGTATGCCCATTGGATGTATGGTAACGCTTCGTCATAAACGTATGTTTGATTTCTATAACAGGCTTGTGAATATAGCACTTGCCCGTGTACGTGATTTTAGAGGCCTTTCAGGTAAGGCTTTTGATGGACATGGTAATTATTCCCTTGGGATAAAGGAACAGATAATTTTTCCGGAAATTGACTTTGACGCTATAGATAAGATTAAAGGGTTCAATATTACTGTTGTGAATACCGCAAAAAATGATAGAGAAGGGAAAGAGCTTCTTAAACTTTTAGGTATGCCGTTTAGAAACTAATCTATATATGCATTCCTTGTGGAACAAATTTGGAGCATTGCTGATTTAGTAATTTTTTTTCTAAATCAGCAATTTATAAGGAGGAAGATTTGGCAAAAAAAGCTCTTAGAATTAAAGCTATGCGACAACCGAAGTTTAAAGTAAGAGCATATAATAGATGCCCTATTTGCGGAAGGCCAAGGGCGTTTATAAGAAAGTTCGGTATTTGCCGTATTTGTTTTAGGAATCTTGCATCTCAGGGTAAACTTCCAGGCGTTACTAAGTCAAGCTGGTAAAATTAGCCATTTATAGCTTTTGTTCTGAAATTTATAATATTTTGGCATCATGCAATGATCTGGGTTTTATCTATGATTTGGCGGGTATGCCTAAATAATATGTTAATTTTTTTTTAACGGAGAGTAGAATGTCAATTAGTGATCCCATTGCGGATATGCTGACTCGAATCAGGAATGCGGTTAAGGCAAAATTTGCAAAAGTAGATATACCCGGCTCAAAAATAAAGATTGAAATTGCTAACGTACTAAAAACTGAAGGTTTTATACAAAATTTCAAATTTATTGATGACAACAAGCAAGGTATCCTGCGTTTATATCTTAAGTACGGAGAGGGTCGTTCAGATGTTATTTTGGGAATTAAGCGTATAAGTAAACCTAGCAGAAGGGTTTATGCTAGAGCAAAGGATATAAAACCGGTTTTAAGTGGTATGGGTATTTCTATTTTTTCTACCTCTTGCGGCGTAATGACCGATAAAAGAGCGAGAAAAGAAAATTTAGGCGGTGAAATTCTCTGTAACGTTTGGTAGTCATTGGGAGTAAAGCGAATGTCACGTGTAGGAAAAAAAACGATTTGTATTCCAAGTAGTGTTAAAGTCACTTATTCTGAACATTTGTTGAATGTGAAGGGCGAAAAAGGTGTGCTTACAAGGTTGGTTCATCCTGACATTGATCTGAATATTGAAAATCAGAATATCAATGTAACTGTGAAAAAGGATGATAGGGTTAGCAGAGCTTTACAGGGCCTCACCAGAAGTCTGGTTTCCAATATGGTAATTGGAGTTGATAAGGGGTTTGAACGTGTACTTCAAATAAACGGTATAGGTTATCGCGCTACAATTAAAGGACAGACCATAACATTTAATCTTGGATATTCAACTCCTGTTCTTTTTGATCTTCAGGAAGGTGTTTCGGCAACTGTGGACAAGAATAATACTATCAAGCTTTCCGGCATTGATAAAGAGCAACTTGGTCAGGTCGCTGCAGCAATAAGAAAGTTGAGACCGCCTGAACCTTATAAAGGCAAAGGTATTAAATATGCTGAAGAGCATATTAAAAGAAAAGCCGGCAAGACCGGAGTTAAATAAAAATTTTTCTGAAGGGAAGTTTTAAATGGGTTCGCTGGATTTAAAAAAACAGGCGCGTTTGAAAAGAAAAAAGAGAGTTCGTAAGAAATTGACAGGAACATCGGAGCGGCCAAGGTTAACTGTATTTCGTAGTGCAAAACATATATATGCACAGGTTGTTGATGATACATCCGGTCACACGCTTGTTGCTGCTTCAAGTCTTGAGCCGGCCACTAAAGAACAACCTCAATTTGAAAGCAAAGTGGCGGTTGCTAATTATGTCGGCAAACTTTTGGGCGGACGAGCAATTGAAAAAGGAGTAACAAAAGTTGTTTTCGATCGTAATGGTTTTTTATATCATGGTCGAGTTAAAGCAGTATCTGAAGGAGCACGTGAAGCTGGTTTGGTTTTTTAGGGTATTGTTTTGCCTGTTTTTTATAATTAGGGCTATAAATATAGATTGTCAGATAATTACTTCATTTGAAAACTTGGCACAAGGATAGAGGGCGGAAGGCGTATTGGAATACGCCGATGACCGATAACGCAGTGAAATTATGTATGTGGCAATCTATAGGACTATAAATAGGACTAAGGAGGAAAGCCCTTGTACAAAGAAGATACAGTAGAAAATCAATTAATTGATAAAGTCGTGTATATCAATCGCGTGGCGAAAGTAGTAAAAGGTGGCCGGAGATTCAGCTTTAGTGCTATTGTTGTAGTTGGAGATGGTGATGGTGCTATCGGTTATGGACTTGGTAAGGCCGGAGAAGTTCCCGTTGCTATTCGCAAGGGTATAGAAAAAGCAAAGAAAAATATGGTTAAAGTTTCCTTGAATAAAGGAACCATTCCTTTTGAAGTTATAGGAAAGTATGGGGCTGGCAGAGTTTTTTTAAAACCAGCATCAGAGGGTACCGGTGTTATAGCAGGAGGTGCTGTGCGTGCGGTTCTCGAAGCTGCCGGAGTTCAGAATATTCTTACAAAGTGTATGGGCTCTCATAATCCCCATAACCTGGTAAAAGCTACTATTGAAGGGCTTACACAGCTTCAGAGTCGAGCGCAGGTTGCGGCAAGACGTGGTATAGATGTTAATAGTCTGTGAAGTTATTGGTAGCGAACCATAAGGCTTCAATGTGCCTTTAAATATCTGAGGTAGAAATTATATGACCGGAACAATAAAAGTCACTCTTTTAAAAAGCATGATCGGTAGACCTGAAAAACAACGTAAAGTTTTGCGTGGCATGGGACTTACAAAGTGCAATAAAACCGTTGAGCTTGAAAATATTCCATCTATTCGAGGCATGATTAATAAGGTGTCGCATCTTGTCAAGGCTGAGGAGAAACCTGATGAAGTTAAATGAACTTGCGCCGTCCCCAGGATCACGTAAACAGCGAAAACGCCTTGGACGCGGTGTTGGGTCCGGTACTGGTAAAACAGCCGGCAGAGGAACCAAGGGCTATAATAGCCGTTCGGGAGGAGGCGTCCGTCCTGGTTTTGAAGGCGGTCAGATGCCCATACACAGACGCTTGCCAAAGAGAGGCTTTACCAATATTTTTAAAAAAAGAATATCTGTTATTAATATATCTGATTTGTCCAGATTTGAAAATGGCAGTATTGTTGATGAGGCTTTACTTGTTAAAGCCGGTCTTGTCAAAGGCAGAAGAGACGGAGTTAAGCTTTTGTCACAGGGCGAAATTAATAAACAACTCACCATTCGGTTAGACAAATTAAGCAAAGCTGCTGTGGAAAAAATTTTGGCGGCAGGCGGAAAAATAGAATAACAAATAAAGGTTGAGGTATTATATGCCTGTTGGAGGTTTCGGAAATATATTAAATATACCGGAATTAAAAAAAAGATGCCTTGTTACCCTTGGTCTTCTTATTGTATATCGCATCGGAGTACATATTCCTACCCCTGGGATTGACGGCGTTGCATTAGCTGAAATATTCGCCAGGGCAAAAGGGACTATATTAGGCGTATTCAATATGTTTTCAGGAGGTGCTCTCGAGCGGCTCTCTGTATTTGCTTTGGGTATTATGCCTTATATAAGCGCATCTATTATTATACAGCTTTTAACGGTCACAATACCATTTTTGGAACAACTAAAAAAAGAAGGTGAGCAAGGGCATAAAAAGATTACCCAGTATACGCGTTATGGGACTGTCTTTTTAAGTATAATTCAGGGCTTTGGTATAAGCATCGGTTTGGAAAAGATGGGAACTGTGCTTCATCCTGGCTGGGGTTTCAGGTTAATGACTGTGCTTACCTTAACAGCCGGAACAGCCTTTATAATGTGGTTGGGAGAACAGATTACCGAGCGGGGTATAGGAAACGGGATTTCATTGATAATATTTGCAGGTATTATTGTCAGGATTCCGGCTGCCATAGGCAATACATTTCGATTGATTTCAACCGGTGAAATGGGCATCTTTATTGTTCTGATTTTACTTGTGTTTATGGTGGCTGTCATTGCGCTTATTGTTTTTGTTGAGCAAGGCCAGCGCCGTTTACCAGTACAATATGCAAAAAGGGTAGTAGGGAGAAAGATGTATAGCGGGCAATCCACCCATCTGCCTTTGAAGGTTAATACATCAGGCGTGATACCACCTATCTTTGCTTCATCAATTATGATGTTTCCTGCCACAATTGTAAGTTTTGTCACAGTTTCGTGGATTCAGGAATTTATCAATTTATTAAGACCCGGCAACATGCTTTATGAATTACTATATGTAATAATGATTTTTTTCTTTTGTTATTTTTATACTGCTATCACTTTTAACCCCGTTGATGTAGCTGAAAATATTAAAAAACAGGGTGGTTTTATACCGGGAATACGCCCCGGCAAGCGGACTGCAGATTATATTGATAAGGTTTTAACGCGTATTACCTTGGGCGGTGCTATATATGTTTCTTTGGTATGTGTGTTACCATCGATTTTGATATCATATTTTAAAGTACCGTTTTATTTCGGAGGCACCGCTCTTTTGATAGTGGTTGGTGTTGGAGTAGATACTATATCTCAAATAGAATCACATATGCTGGTTCGTCATTATGAAGGATTTTTAAAAAAAAGCGGCGGTAAGATAAAAGGTCGATTTTAGAAATATTCTTGTTATAGGATTTATATTATGCCAAAAGAAGAGGCCATCAAGGTAGAGGGTAAAGTTATTGAGACCTTGCCTAATGCTATGTTTAAAGTTGAACTTGAAAACAATTACCAGGTTCTTGCGCATATTTCGGGCAAAATGCGTATGCATTTTATTAAAATATTACCTGGAGATAAAGTTGTTGTAGAACTTTCACCTTACGACCTTTCCCGCGGCAGGATTACTTACCGGGTAAAATAAGATCGTATTTATTAGTTGGTTTAACTAACCGGAAGACTGTAACTTTTATTATTGTCAAAGGTGCATCGGAAGTTAGTAAGTCTGATTAAAAAAAAGTTGATTGATTTTATAAGTCCTTTTGCAAAGTTTTTATACTTTTTTTTGTATATTGGGGAGTGGCAAATATGAAGGTTAGGGCTTCAGTAAAGAAGATTTGCAGTAAGTGTAAAATAATACGCAGGAAAGGTGTTGTAAGGGTTATCTGTGAGAATAAGAGACATAAACAGAGGCAGGGATAGAGGAGGGCAGCTTTGGCAAGAATTGCAGGTGTAGATTTACCCAAACGTAAGCGTATCGAGATAGGTCTAACTTATATTTACGGAATTGGAAAAACTGTTTCAAAGCGTATAATTGCAAATCTGAATATGGATCCGAATACATTGACCGACGACTTGTCGGAATCGGAGATTAACAGCATACGCAAAGTAATTGATAATGATTACACGGTGGAAGGTGAGCTACGCACAGAAGTCTCAATGAATATAAAAAGATTAATGGATTTCGGATCATATAAAGGACTTCGCCACCGAAGGTCACTTCCTGTACGTGGACAGAGAACAAGTACCAATGCACGTACTCGCAAGGGCCCTAAAAGGTCAGCAGTAAAGAAACAGGGTGGCGCAGGTAGCGTAAAGAAGTAATTTAAAAGAAGACAGGTGCAATATAAATGGCTAAAAGAACGCATACAAAAAAGAAAGAAAAAAAGAATATACCTTCCGGTGTAGTCCATATTCAATCTACTTTTAACAACACCATTATTTCAATTACAGATCCGGCTGGTAATGTTGTTGCCTGGTCTAGTTCCGGTGTAAAAGGCTTCTCAGGTTCACGCAAGAGTACTCCCTTTGCTGCGCAGCTTGCTGCGGAAGACGCTGCAAAAAAAGCAATGGAACATGGCATGAGAACTGTAGATGTTTATCTAAAAGGGCCTGGAGCCGGACGAGAATCTGCTTTAAGATCTTTACAAGCGGCGGGGTTCAAAGTGATTATGATAAAGGATGTGACTCCTGTTCCGCATAATGGTTGTAGACCCCCAAAAAGGCGTAGAGTTTAATTTTTTTTTACTGGAGGAATTCCTATTGGCACGATATAGAGGTTCTGTTTGTCGGCTGTGCCGGCGCGAAAATTTAAAATTGTTTCTTAAAGGAGATCGTTGTTATTCGGACAAGTGTGCTTTTGACAGGCGCGGCTATCCGCCTGGTGATCATGGCCAGCGGCGGGGAAGAAAACCATCTGATTATGGTATTCAGTTGAGAGAAAAACAGAAGGTCAAGCGTATCTATTCACTTTCTGAAAAACAGTTTCGACTTTTTTTTAAAAAAGCAGAAAAACAGAAAGGTATCACAGGAACGAATTTTCTTATGTTGCTTGAACGAAGGCTTGACAATATTGTATATCGTATCGGTTTTGTTGACTCCCGTTCCCAGGGACGACATTTTGTGAAGCATAATCATTTTACTGTTAACGGGATAAAGGTCAATATTCCTTCATTTCTTGTTAAAATTGGTGATGTTATTGAGGTTAGAGAAAAAAGTCAAAAGATTAAGGTTGTTATAGACTCTCTAGATGCAGTGGTTCGGAGAGGTGTGCCTCAGTGGCTTGATTTGGAAAAAGAGAAATTTAAGGGAGTAGTAAAAAGTTTTCCAGTACGGGAAGACCTTACAATGCCTATGCAAGAGCAGCTGATAGTAGAACTTTATTCAAAGTAGTTTTGAATTTTATCATGACTCTCTCACATTAATTTTTCATTTAGACATTTTCTAAAAAAAGCTGGAGATAAAATAATGTCGTCAAACGAATTAATGTATATGAACTGGCAAGAAATGGTTAAGCCTGAAAAAGTTCATGTAACCTCTACACCATTATATGGTAAATTTGTGTGTGAACCACTTGAAAGAGGATTTGGCTTAACTATAGGTAATTCATTACGAAGAATAATACTATCATCTCTTTATGGCGCGTCGATTGTATCCGTTAAATTTGATTCCGTAATGCATGAATATAGTACTCTTCCAGGTGTACTTGAAGATGTCTCTGAGATTATTCTTAATTTAAAACAGGTTCGCTTAAAACTTAACGAAATCGAGTCCGCTAATGTTCATATTTCTGCTGCAGGTGAGGGTGTGGTTTTATCCGGAGATATTGTAAGCGATGATGGTAGCTGTGAAATTATGAATCCTGATTTGCATATTGCAACCCTTTCCGAAAATGCTGCTCTGGATATGTCTATGCTGGTTAAGGTTGGCAGACGATATGCGCTATCTGAAGAGAATAAGGATGAGGATGCTCCTGAAGGAACAATACCTATCGATTGCATATTTTCTCCCATAAAACGAGTTACTTATGTAGTAAGCGATGCCCGTATCGGACAGAAAACCGATTATGATAAACTGACTATGGAGGTTTGGACCGATGGCAGTATTGCACCCGAGGATTCTGTTGCATATGCTGCCAAGATTCTGAAAGAACAGATGAGTATTTTTATCAATTTTGATGAATCGCTTGAGCCTGTTATTGAAAAGGAATCGGATGTGCCGGTGCAACCGGAGTTTAACACAAATTTATACAGACGAGTCGATGAGCTTGAGTTATCAGTACGCAGTGCGAATTGTCTTAAAAATGCCAATATATTAAAGATTTATCAACTGGTTAATAAATCCGAGTCAGAGATGCTTAAAACTAAAAATTTTGGGCGAAAGTCATTGAACGAGATCAAAGAAGTTTTAAATGAAATGGGTCTTTCTCTTGGCATGAAACTTGACGGATTTGTTATACCTGAAGAAGATATTGAAGAAGGAGAACAGGCGACCCCATGAGACATAGAAAAGCTGTTTTGAAATTAAATAGAACAAGCAGCCATAGAAAGGCTATGTTCAGAAATATGGTAACCTCTCTGTTTAAGCATCAGAGTATCCGTACTACTGATGTTAAAGCAAAGGAAGTGAGACGGTGGGCAGATAAATTGATTACTCTGGCTAAACGTGGAGATCTCCATGCCAGGCGTCAGGCTCTTTCGATTATAAGAGAAAAGGGTGTTGTTCATGAGCTTTTTGCCGTTGCTCGTGAACGTTATGGCGCTATATCCGGTGGTTATACCAGAATTACTAAATTAGGCAGACGTTCCGGTGATGCGGCACCTGTTTCTATTATTGAATTATTAGGATCCGATACTAAGAAAAAAGATACCAAGAAAAAAGATACCAAGAAAAAAGATACTAAGAAAATAGACATCGAAATTGAAACTGAGAAGGAAAAAGCTGGGGTAGCATCAAACGGATAGAGTAAAATTGCTACATCTTAAAAAGCCTTATTGTGTTTAATAAGGCTTTTTTTATTTCTTGTTCCACAATATGAGGTTGTTCCCACGCTGGAGCATGGGAACCGATTTGAAAAGACTTTTTTGTAACCGTTCACGGTTTACAGTTATCAGTTTACGGTTGAAAAAACCAAAAATTTTGGAATTTATAGCTAAAATGTTTCAATCTGGATTCCCATGCAAAACTTGGGAACCTTTTACGCAGAGCCTTGTAAAAGCAAACTTTTGATTCCCTGTTTAAAATTCGAGTTTTGCTATGTTTTTAACCGTTAACTGTAAACCGACAACCGTGAACGGTTACACTTTTTTTAGTTTTTCTTTCCCCTATTCTCTCTGTTGACAGGCAAATTAATTATATTAGATTTTTGTTCGGATCCTTTATTTTTTGTTTTTTTTACATTATATAGATCCTCGTCAGCGTGTCTTAAAAGAATGTCCGGCGATTTTATCGCTTTGTTCAATGTGGATGAGACTCCGAAACTAATAGAAACAGGTATGGATGATTTTTCAGTATTTAAAGGATGCTCAAGGCAATAAAGTTTAATACGATTAATGAGTTTTCTTGCATCGTTTTCATCGGTTTCGGGAAGGATCGCTACAAATTCATCTCCCGCAAATCTGGTTATTATATCGGATTCCCTGCTCTTGTATGACAATATATCGGCAACATATTTTATCATAGCATCACCTGCATCATGACCATGCAAGTCATTGGTGCGCTTAAGGTTATCGATATCAAAAAAAATAACAGATAAAGGGCTTCCATATCTCTCTGACCTCTTAAATTCTCTTTTGATTACAGCATTCATTACCCTTCGGTTTAAAAGTCCGGTGAGGGGATCATGATAGGCCATTATTTTTAATTTTTCGTGTGCGGTGACGTTTGATAAACAGAGAGAAATTTTTACGGCAAGATGCTCAAGAAGAGCAGTGTCTATGCCGGGTTGAAAACGTATAGGTGAGGAGTCAGCCTGGTTTAGACTGCCTATGATTTCTCCGTCAATCGATATGGGCGCAATGGCTATAGAGCCTATAAGATGTTTTCTTTTTATGGGTATAAGGTCGTAAAAAAGTTTTAAATCTTTGTTTGCCAGCAGAGGAGTTTTGTTATTATCAACAAGTTTCTGAAAAGATGCTCGATCAATAATATTTATATTTTTTCTTAATATTTTTGATAATTCCATCTGGCGAACAAAACTTGTCACTTCGCTTGTTTTGATTAAGGAAATCCATACATACGGTACATTGAATATATCTTTGATTTCTGTTAAAAGAACCTCGAAAAAATCTTTAAAATTCAAAACTTTTAAAATTTTGGTCTCAACCCGATAAAATTTTTTGGCAATCTCTTCATTTTCTTTTAAACGTTCGATAATCGTTTCTATGTTGTCCATTGTCTGCCTTATCAAATGGGGCCGTCAGTAAAAACCATTTTTTAATTTGTAATTTTTTGTATGAACATAAGGCATTCAGCCCCTGAATTTTGCAAGACTGCCACAGAAGGCAAACTTTTACTTTTAAAGTTTATAGCTTTGCAGCCATGAGGGAATTTTGTATCCCATGTGACATAATAGTGTTGGCACTTATAACAGTTAATAGCCATTATTGTACGGTCGAAATAAAACTTGCCTTTAAATATTCACGGTTCATACGCGCTATATTAGTTATAGAGATTTCTTTGGGGCATTCTGCTTCGCATTCTCTTTCATTGGTGCAGTTGCCGAAGCCGAGTTTGTCCATAACTCTGGTCATGGCAATGGCGCGTCGCGCTGCTTCCGGCTTGCCTTGGGGCAGTAATGCCAGTTGAGATATCTTGGCGCTTGTAAAAAGCATTGCTGATGCATTGGGGCATGCTGCGACACATGCACCGCAGCCTATGCATGCCGCTGCATCCATAGCAAGTTCGGCAGTTTCCTGGGGAACGAGGATAGAGTTGGCATCCTGCGCTCCTCCTGTGTTGACTGAAATATAACCGCCTGCCTGGATGATTTTATCCAGAGCGCTTCGGTCTACAACCAGATCTTTTATCACCTTAAAAGCCTTGGCTCGCCATGGCTCAATAACTATTATATCATTATCCGAAAATTGTCTCATGTGCAGCTGGCATAATGTTGTTCCTTTTTCAGGCCCATGCGCGCGGCCGTTTATAACAGCACCACACATTCCGCAAATGCCTTCCCGGCAGTCATTATCAAATGCTATCGGCTCTTTGCCTTCAAGGGTTATTTTTTCATTTACAACGTCAATCATCTCCAAAAAAGACATATCCGTGGAAATATTCTTTGCATCATAAGTTTCAAGCCTGCCTTTTAAGTCAGGCCCTTGTTGACGCCATACTTTTAGCGTTAAATTTATAGCCTTTGTCACTTGTAGCTCCTTTGTGTCAATTCGACGTTTTTAAAAACCAGTGGTTCTTTATGCATTTCGGGATCCTTATCATCACCTTTGAATTCCCAGGCTGATACATGACAGAAGTTTTCATCATCGCGCAAAGCTTCATTTTCATCTGTCTGGAAGGCCTCATTAAAATGGCCTCCGCATGATTCCTTACGTTCAAGGGCGTCTTCTATCATTACCTGGCTGAATTCCAGAAAATCCGCCACACGTCCGGCACGCTCAAGTGATTGATTAAAGTCTTTCTCTCGTCCCGGGACAGTAACATTCTGCCAGAATTCTTCCTGCAGACCTTTGATATGCTCTTTAGCTTTTTTCAAACCCTCTTCATTTCTTGACATGCCGCAATGTTCCCAAAGAGTCAGCCCGAGTTCCCTGTGAAAATCATCTACCGTTCGTTTTCCCTTGATTGAAAGGAGGTTGTTCATACGTGCCTTGACCATTTTGACAGCATCTTTAAAAGCAGGATGATCTGTTGTAATATCCTTTCTGGATGTACCCGCAAGATAGCCGCCAATTGTATAGGGTATAATAAAATAACCGTCTGCAAGCCCCTGCATTAAGGCGCTGGCTCCTAGACGATTTGCTCCGTGATCTGAAAAATTGGCTTCGCCAAGAACAAACAATCCTTCAAGATTACTCATAAGATTATAATCTACCCATAGGCCACCCATGGTATAGTGGATCGCAGGATATATCATCATTGGTGTTTCATACGGATTCTCTGCTGTAATTTTTTCATACATCTGAAAAAGATTTCCGTATTTTTTTTCTATTATATCCCGCCCATCACGTTCAATGGCTTCCGCAAAATCAAGATAAACTGCCAGCCCGGTTTCACCAACACCTTTACCAATGTCGCACTGTTCCTTTGCTCTGCGTGAGGCAACATCACGGGGAACCAGGTTGCCGAAGCTCGGGTATTGATTTTCAAGGTAATACTCCCTTTCCGATTCCGGAATCTGGTTTGCAGGCCGTTTGTCTCCCGGGTTTTTAGGTACCCATACACGTCCGTCGTTTCTTAAGCTTTCGCTCATGAGAGTCAGTTTCGACTGAAATGTTCCATGAACCGGGATGCATGTTGGATGAATTTGAGTGAAACAGGGGTTTGCAAAAAACGCACCCTTTTTATATGCCCTGAAAGAAGCGGTAACATTGCTTGCCATAGCATTTGTAGAGAGGAAAAAAACATTTGCGTATCCGCCTGTGCAAAGAACAACAGCATCTGCGTCGTGTGACTCAATCTCTCCGGTTATCAGATTTCTAACTATTATTCCCCGGGCCTGATCATTTATCACCACCAGGTCGAGCATCTCCCTTCGGGTAAACATTTCGACCTTTCCTGCATTGATCTGCCTTGACAGGGCGCTGTAAGCGCCAAGAAGAAGCTGCTGACCGGTCTGGCCTCTTGCATAAAAAGTTCTGGAAACCTGGGCGCCTCCGAAAGACCGGTTTGCAAGGAGACCGCCGTATTCTCTTGCAAAGGGTACTCCCTGAGCCACACACTGATCTATTATATCTACGCTTGCCTGGGCGAGCCTGTAAACATTGGATTCCCTGGCTCTGAAATCACCCCCTTTTATGGTGTCATAAAACAGATGCTGGATACTGTCCCCGTCATTGGGATAGTTTTTGGCTCCATTTATACCACCCTGGGCAGCGATACTGTGTGCACGTCTTGGGCTGTCCTGAATGCAGAATGTTTTTACATAATATCCGAGTTCGGCAAGTGATGCGGAAGCGGCGCCACCTGCAAGGCCGGTTCCAACCACAATAATGTTAAATTTTCTTTTATTGGCTGGATTGACCAATTTTAACTCACAACGGTGTTTATCCCATTGTTCTGAAAGCGGCCCACCTGGAACCTTACTATCGAGTTGCATAACAAATCCTTTCAAGTTTCCATACGGAAATGTCTATTTTTTTTTATTTTTATGTCAGACTTAAATCCGGATGAATATTTCTAAACAATAAACGCTATGAATATAGGTATAAAACCAAAACCTATTCCGATAATCAGACTGAACAGAATTCCTATGTTTTTTATTGTGGGCATATATTTAGGATGGTTGGCTCCTAATGTCTGGAACAGGCTCCAGAACCCGTGGCTTATGTGTACTGCTGCTATAATAACCGCAACGAGATAAATAGTAGCTAACCCGATTTGCGACAAGGAATTGGATACAATTTGATAAACAGTCTGATTGGTATGATCGACAAAATGAAAGTCAAACAGATGAAAAATAATAAACAGCATAAGAATAAAACCGGTATACGGCATAGTAGCCGACCCCAGGGTACGCCCTCCGGCATTCTTGTTAACCTTGTATCTTACAGGTCTTGATATGAGATTTTGAAAAAAAAGAATTGAACCTGTAAGGATATGAATTATTGCCAGTAATAATAGCCCCCATTCGAACAGTGTAATAACAGGTCCTAAAGAATGAAGATGTTCAACATAGGCGTTGAAGAGATCCTGACCACCATAAAGAGTAAGATTACCTATAAGGTGTACAGTAAGGAAGCCGCAGAAACTCAAGCCTGTAAGTGCCATTAATATTTTTTTGCCTATGGAAGTTGTAAATGTTTTTGTTAGCCAGTACATTATTTTCCCCGCTATTTTTTATGGTTATAAAGTTCATGCGAGTTTTAAAAATTTATTGTTTACTTGTCAATATAATTTAAGGGTAAATGTAATAAAGGGTTTTGATGTCATCCATGCTTCGGGCTAAATTATACAAAAAATTTTTGCGGTTTGGGCATCTTTCATTTATCGTGACACTTTTGAAACAACAATGGGACACAGATGCACACAGATAAACACAGATAAACACAGATAAGTTTATTTTTTTGACAAAAAGTGTAAACTACTTTTAAAGTGATATTAAGGATACCATTTTTTTGTAGCTTTTTTGTATTGCACCCGGTAGAATTTTATTTTTTTTGAAAAATATTTTTTTGAGAGGATATACCATGCCCGAACAGCATGCCAGGGGTCGTATAAGTGAACTGGTAAATAATTTAATAAAAAAAGGCGTAACAATATCCAATCCCGAAACTGTAGATATCGGCGAAGAGGTTGATATAAGCAGAATTTCAGGCAGCGGGGTTGTTATCTATTCCGGGTGTAAGATTTTTGGAAGCTCAACGCTTATTTTACGAAATTCAAAAATTGGGTTTGAAGGACCTGTAACTCTTGATAATTGTTTTATAGGCCCGGAAGTTGAACTGAAAGGAGGGTTTTTTCAGCAAGTGGTTTTTTTAAAAAAATCTTCCATGGGATCCGGCGCCCATGTGCGAGAAGGGACTATTCTTGAAGAGGAGGCATGCGCAGCCCATACGGTGGGGTTAAAACAGACGATTCTTTTTCCATTTGTAACTCTGGGCAGTCTTATTAATTTTTGTGATTGTTTTATGTCAGGCGGAACCAGCAGAAAGGATCATAGCGAGGTAGGGAGCTCCTATATTCATTTTAATTATACCCCCGAACAGGATAAGGCCACCCCTTCTCTTATTGGTGATGTACCGAAAGGAGTCATGCTGGATCAGCGGCCTGTATTTCTCGGCGGACAGGGAGGGCTTGTGGGGCCGTGTCGCCTGGCATTCGGGACTGTGACTGCTGCAGGGTCGATATGCCGAAAAGACGAAACCAGGGAGAATAGACTGATTATCCAGGGCCCGGTTAAAAGCGGTAATATTCCATTTTCACCCGGCCGATATCAGAACAGAAAAAAAATTTTACAGAATAATATTATATATATTGCAAATCTTATTGCCTTAAGGGAGTGGTATCTGCATGTACGTTCAATGTGTATTTCAGATGATTTTCCGGAAGCCCTTTTATCGGGGCTAAATGAGAATATCGGCCTGGCGCTGGATGAAAGGGTGAAAAGATTAAAAGAGGTCTGTCTTAAGATTCCTGAATCCGATCTTTATACTTCATGGCCGAAGATTGAGGGATTACTTGATAATGAGAAATACCACAAAGGGGATACGGGGTTGAGAGATGATTTCCTCGAGAGGATTCATTCTATTATATTGCAGACAGGTAAGGATTACATATCTGTGATAAAAAATATCGGTGCTGTTGATAGAGCAAAAGCGACAGCCTGGCTTCAGGGGATTGTTGATAATATAACATTCAAAATAAATGAATTATAAATATAGCTTTTCAGAAACGATACGGATAAACGGAGAAGGATTTCTATGGGTTTTAAAATAGGCCGAATCGGGCGGACCTACAGGCATATGCAGCGATACCGTCAAATTGTGACAGTGCTGATAAAATACGGTTTCGGAGATCTGGTGGATGTTCTGAAGATCGAGCAATATCTGGAGATCGGCTTAAAGATTGTCTC
>JAERRQ010000242.1 GCA_016735355.1 Desulfobacterales bacterium
GTTACAGTTTTTGAAATGGGAAGCGGCATTTATCTGGGTGGAAGCGGTGATGGAAAATCAGGCACGAGTAATGAATTTGAGGTTGCCAGCCAGGGAACAAATACAGGTTTTCTTGGAGGTGTTATTGAAGATACTCAAGGAAACCGGTTAGATGGCGCGGGCATCTATTTGGCGCTGGAAAAAGAAGGTGGTGTTGAGTACACAACTGTCACAGCCAGCGGGATATATGCGTTTAATAATATTGAGTGCGGAAAGGATTATATATGGGCTTCATATGAAGGAACAAGCAGCCGGAAAAAAGAAATAAACATACCCTGTGACCGTTGTGTAACCGAAGATCTGATTATCACCTTGTCTGAACCGGATGGAAAAATTCCGATTTTGCTGGTTCCGGGTATAATGGGCTCAACATACAAGACTTTTGATGGAACACTTCCTGTTTTACCCAGGTGGTCGCCTAAGACTGATGAACTTGAGCTGTTTAACAAGCCGTTGACTGGAAAAAAAGTTGGGTGGGATGCTCTGAAAGATTCGCTTAATACTCTTGGATATGAAGAAAACAGCACTTTATTTGATATTCCTTATGACTGGAGAATGAATCTGGATGATGCCGTTAATAATTATTTGAAACCCATGATTGACAAGGCTAAAATTGCAGCCGAAACCTCAAGGGTAAACATAATATCACATAGCATGGGAGGCCTTCTGGTCAGGGCATATATACAAAGCGATGGTTATGAAAATGATATAGAAAAATTTGCGATGGTTGGAACACCCAACCACGGAGCCTGTAATTCTTATTATCTGTGGGAAGGCGGCGACCCGTTTAGAGCGGGGTTCGATTATTCTATTGTTTTAGAAGCAAATTATTCATTTTACTATTTACGCCCTGCATTAAAATCGATAGAATTTTTCTGGTTTGTTCGCCACCATAATAAATCTGTAAAACAACTGCTGCCAACTTACAGTTTCCTTATTCCCCATGGCGAACTGCAGTGTGAACCTAATGATTGGCTTGTGGATCTGAATAACAGCATTTCGCTTTTCAGGCTTGGCCAGGAAAATGAAGAGGGCAAAGTCAAAACAAAGGTATTTATGGGAAACAACATAGACACACTAACCAGAATACGTGTCGGTTTCAAAAATTGCTGGAAGCCTGTGTATAAGGACGGCACCCCCCTCATAGCGGGTCAGGAGACGCCGGATGGTGACGGAACGGTTTTGTCTTCAAGCGCGTTTATTGGAGATGATGTGAGTTATGCCGCGCCTGTAACTGAAAACCACATGCAGCTTATAGGTTCGTTTAAGGACGAGATTATATCTTTTCTTACCGGAAGCGCTGCAAGCTCTTCGCTTATAAAAAGTTCCACTCAGTCCACTCCTGATGAAGCTTATCTTATGGTAAACATAAAAGGGAGGGTACAGCCTTATATTGTTGATCCGCAAGGAAAAGGCGGCGGTATAAATCCAGATACAGGATCAAGGGAAGATGCAATTCCTGGAATCGAAATCAATGTAGGAACATACGCCTCGACCTTAGCGATAAAATCGCCTGAAAACGGAGTTTATACCATCTCATTAAAAGGCAATTATAATGAAGATTATCTTTTAAATATAGGGTATGCAGGCTCTGAAAATAGCTATAATCTTGATTACTTTGGTTTTAATCATACGGGCACATCTTCATTTAGCTTTACATTTGACTCTAGTTCCGGGGAACAGATCATTGTGAATCATACGCCTGTTCCGCGGCCAACCTTCTGGCAGTTCCGGTAGAATCAGATGGTTTAAAGACAAGGCTTACCTGGGATGCCAGCCCTGATCCTGAAGTGATCGGCTATAATATCTATTCCAAAACAATTGATCAGCCATACTTGTCGCAGGCAGGTAGTACCGCAAACACATCTTACGACCTGGATGATTTCTGGGCTGAAAACCTGTCGACCAAGGTAAAAATATATGCAGTGACTGCTTTAAAAACGGATGGGTCAGAGAGTTTTCTTTCCAGCATGGTTCAAAATAACGACCGTGACTACGATGGTTTGATTGATATAGACGAGATAATTTGCGGCGCCAATATGGATAATCCTGATACAGACGGAGATGGCCTAAAAGATGGTGAAGAATATATCTATGGCACCAACATGCTGCTGCCGGATACAGATGATGACGGATACACCGATTACGAAGAAATCCAGGCCGGATCTGACCCCCTGGATGAAAATTCCCTTCCTCCGTGCAAGGGCGATTTTGATCAGGATACCGATATAGACGGCTCAGACTTGGCAACCTATGCGGCAGGAGGAACAACCGGCGTCAGCCTGGAAGAATTTGCTGATAACTTCGGAAAGGCGAGCTGCCCCTGAGTTAAAAATAGGGGTTGATTATAACTTCGGCCATACGCTGAAGCTATAATAAAATTTAACGTAACCGTTCACGGTTTATGGTAGGGGCACGATGCATCGTGCCCCTACTTTAGCATCTGATGGCCGATGTTATCTTCTCAAAATAAACAACTATATTGTGCAATCATATTTTGCTTGCATGTGTTATCGGTCGTTGTTATCATATCTATATGAAGGCAAAGCATCGTAAAATCCTTACAGCCATTTTCACCGATCCTGTGAATGGTAATATGGAATGGAGTAAAATCGAATCTCTTTTAGGTGCTATTGGTTGCCGTACGATTGAAGGTGCAGGCTCAAGCGTTACTTTTGAAAAGAACGGTATTCGTGCATATTTTCACAGACCACATCCTGCTAAAGCAGCTTTAAGGTATCGCATCAAAGCTGCCCGTAAGTACCTCATAAAACTTGGAGAAACACTATGAAAGCTATGAGTTATAACGGCTATTTCGCCAATGTTGAATTTGATGCTGAGGATCATATTTTTGTTGGCCACATAATTGGTATTCGTGATGTTATCAGCTTCCATGGTGAGTCAGTAACAGAACTTGAAACAGCTTTCCATGATGCAGTTGATAATTATTTAGCTGCTTGTAGAGAGCTTGGTCAGAAGCCCAACAAACCATATTCCGGCAAACTAATGTTAAGAGTTCCTGCCGAAATTCATGCCGCTGTTGCATCTGCTGCTGAGGCCAGCGGAAAAAGCATCAATCAGTGGGCAGCAGGAGTTTTAGACAAAGCCAGTCATGCTCATTAACATCCTCACGCCACAGCCATCTTGCATAGTGAAACTAAATAAAAATAAAAAATAACAAAAAACTGCACCCGACCGCCAACAGCGGTGTTTTTTTTGAAATGCTTTCGTCCTCATAAAAGTTTTCGTTTGCTGAAGGCTTTCCCCCGCATTGTTGGCGGCCGGTGAGTTCAGCGTTATAATCAAGCCCTAAAAATAATACAGATGTTGCGTCTTGCCTGGTTCCCATGCTCCAGCATGGGAACCCGCAAGCCCCCTCGAAGTTATACTACCCGGGCTGATTATTGACGAGATGACTCCATTATAACGTCTTGATTTTATCAATGGTATGCCTTTATAATGAAGTCAATTTTTTATAGGGGAAATGTTATGAAAATCATAACTATCAGGAATATTCTGGATGATCTTTACCGGGTCATGATTCGTATTGCAAAGCGAAACCGTGGAAGTTGGTGGACTGCCCTGCGGGACGTTTCTTGATATAGGGAATATCAGAAGGGAAAAGACAGGATCTGAGATGCAATATAAAAAGCCTAAACGGATATTTGAAGATTCCGGCGTTGTGAATCCTGAAGACGCCTATCACGTGCTCCTTGACAACGTGGTGAATACAAGGGGTCAGGATATTAAAACAATTGTTGATATGGGAAGGTATTTTTCCATATTCTCACCCAGGCAGAGCGGCAAGACCACATTTTTTGAATATTTTTGCACTCAGCTTGAAACAGATCCCGCATACATCCCCATTCTTTTGAGTTTTCAAAGTTTTAAAAGCATTGATAAGGAGACATTTTATGGACGTATTCAAAAAAATCTGGCGGAACAGTTGGTTAACAGGCTGGATCTGGTAAACTGCTCCCAAAAAGAGGATGTTGAAAAATATGTCCGATCAATAAACATCAACAATCATCTATCATTTTATGACTTTTTAGAGGGTTTAAACAACCTGATAAAACTAAAAAAAATAGTCATCTTCATTGATGAGTTTGACGGTATCCCCATTGGCGAGCTGGAGAATTTTCTTACCACTTTAAGAGAATTATATCAGAAATACAAAAAGCAAAAAGATAAAGCCCTTTATTCCGTGGGATTGGTAGGCATCAGAAACATTACAAAATTGATCGTCGGCGGTGTTTCTCCTTTTAATATTGCAGATCAGGTCAGGCTGCCTCCTTTTTCACTCAAGAATGTCAGTAATTTTTATGCACAGTATACCAAAGAGACAAATCAGCCGTTTACTGAAGATTCAGTGCAAAAAATATACAAAGAGACCGCGGGGCAGCCCTGGCTTGTGAACAGACTGGGAACGATTCTGACTGTTGACATAAAACCGGAGACCACAAAACCGATTACCGTGAATGATGTGGATGAAGCTGTAAAAAATCTTCTTTACGAAGAAAACAGCCATTTTGATAATGTCACAGAAAAAGCGAAGCAATATAAAGAGACATTTATCGAAGTGGTATTTAATGGGGTTGAATATATACCCGGGGATGAGGAACAGTCGCTTCTTTTGACCCACGGTTTGATAAAGGCCAGGGGAAGTAGTCTTAATGTCAGCAATCCCATTTATAAGAAAAGGTTCACCAGAGCTTTTTTTCAAAAATCCGGGGCAACCGCGGATACTTCACTTAATACCTATTTTACTTCTGATGGTTTTTTAAATATGGCAGCCATTCTTTCTGATTTTGAAGAATATATTATGCAGATAGGCGTGAACGCATTTTATAAGAGCCAAAAACCATATGAGAAAACAGGACAATTTTTGCTCACCGCCTGGCTGTATCAGTTTGTAGAGGGAGGGAAAGGCGAACTTCATTTTGAGGCGCCAGGCGGGTTGGGAAAAATGGATATTCTTTTGATCTACAATAGTCATAAATACATTATCGAAACCAAGATAAATCGTTCAACCCTTGATAAGACTATTGAAAAAGCGATTGACCAGCTTTGCAGCAAATATCTTTTAACCGAACAAGCCAATGAGGGATATGTTGTGGTTTTTGATGTTAAAACAATGGTGGGCGAGTTATGTACGCCAAGGGTACACAGTGTGAAAGATAAGGAGATATTGAGTTTTAATATAGGGATTGGGAGATACTGAAAATCCATAGTTCAAATTGCCAAAAAAATATTGCAAATGCACAGTGGTAATACTATAGTGGTATTACTATTTGCTTGGGGGTAAAATTATGCGTGTTACTACAAAAGGGCAAGTTACAATTCCTATAAATGTAAGGGAAGTCTTGGGTATCATGCCTGAAACTGAGATTGATTTCAGAGAAGATAATGGAAAATTCTACATAGTTAAGGCTGATAAACCTAAAATTACAAAGCAGTTTAAAAAACTTAGAGGAATAGCGACAGCAAAAATGTCAACTGACGAAATTATGAACCTCACAAGGAAATCATAATGAATGGAGTATTTGTTGATTCATGTATATTGCTCGATTTATTCACAGATGATCCCAAATGGGCTGATTGGTCGGAAAATATACTGGATAAATACAGCCAAACCAATACTTTATATATAAATTCAATTGTTTACACTGAAGTATCAATTGGTTTTAATAAAATCGAGGAAGTAGAAAAGGCTATCTCTCAGCTCGGTATAAAAGTATTGGAAATTCCTCGTGAAGCGCTTTTTCTGACAGGAAAAGTATTCCTTAAATATAGAAAACACAAAGGAACAAAAAATTTACCCTTACCTGATTTTTTTATAGGCGCACATGCAACCGTATCAAAATTTGATTTAATAACCAGAGATTCAACAAAATATAAAACCTATTTTCCTCAGCTTAAACTCATACATCCTGATAAGGGCTCGTGCTGAAAAAATGCATATCCGACCCATGGGTTCTTAGTATAACCCTTAAATCCTTCCGAAACAAAAGTTTTAGCCTGATTAATTTTTATTGGTTATGAAACCGTTCAGTCCACGCCAAATCGTGGATTGGTCTCGGCCATTCCACGATTTGCCTTGTAATGGTCGTTTCATGGGAGAAGGGTGTCAGGTTTTTTTTACAAACCCTTGCAAAAAATCGAATAGATTTATATGAAACTGTTACTTCATTTTTGAACGAACCCCAAGGTAAAACACTTGCTAAAACCTTTGTATGATATCAAAAAAATAGAGCTCCTTTTGGCGGACGCCATGCGCGCCGACAGCAGCAAGGCACGCCGGAGATTAGACAAGATCAGGCGGTTTAATGAAAAAAAGATTCAGTCGGAACTTGCCGGGATCCAAAAACTGCTTAAAGCTTCGATAAAGAAAAAAAAATGGCGCCGGGATAATCTGCCCCAACCTTTATTCAACCGCGATCTGCCTGTTTTTCCAAAAAAAAATGAGATAATCGAGGCTATCAGTAAGAACCGGATAATCATCGTTTCAGGAGAAACCGGTTCCGGCAAAACCACACAGATTCCGCAATTTTGCCTGGCGGCCGGATGCGGAATAAACGGCCTCATAGGCTGCACCCAGCCGCG
>JAERRQ010000010.1 GCA_016735355.1 Desulfobacterales bacterium
TGAAAAAAGAATAGATGCTGTATATTCACCCAAAAGATTTGATGGAAAAGGACCCGGGTATGTTTTTTCGGATGCTGGTGTGGATATAATTGCATCTTGCAGCAAGACTTTAGAAGAGTTCCGCCAGGGTTTTCATAAATCAGCCCTGCATGTAATTAGAAAACAGGATTAGAATTTTGCTTCGGATCTGTTCAGGGCTTGACTAAGCCAATCAGAATGGTATTATCCATAAGGATATTACAAGCGGTAAAAGCCGGGGGGAAAATTTACTCTATAATACTGTTAATTTTTGACTTGTTTTTTTGTTTTATTTTTAAACTTGAGACCTTTGAAAAATACTTGATTTTGTTCAAAGTAAAGGAAGACTAAAACTTTAGCCGCAGGAATATATTTAATATTTCCAGGATTAAAAATTGAGCCTGACACAGAGATTGGGCCAAAGGGGTGTTTTGCAAAGGTCTCAACTGATTGAAGAGGGAGATAGTTATGGTTGGTCTGAGTGTTTTAGAAAAAGTTGAGGTTTTTAAGGGCTTGAGTGATGAGCGGTTGGCCACCATCCAGAAATATGTCGAAGAAATCGACTATCAAAAAGGTGATAAGCTTTTTACTGAGGGCGATGATGCACTACACTTGTGGGTAGTGATTGATGGAGAGGTAGACTTGCGTTTTGAATTGCCTGTAGGTCGTCCGACGACAAAAAAAAACACCGTTGGAGCCAGGAAATCCAGAAAAACGGTCTCCAGGGTATTGGGTTGGTCTTGTTTTGTGAAGCCTTATAAAATGAGACTTTCAGCTTACTGTGCCTCCAGACGCTGCACGGTAATAAGGATCAAAAAACAAGACCTTCTCTCAATTTGTGAACAAGATAGCAGACTTGGGTTTTTGGTTATGCGCCTTATGGTCGAGGTGGTTGGGTATCGCTTCCAGCAGTTTCAGGATATTGTTGCCAGAACAATGGGCGAGGATATTTTGAGCGGCTGGTAATGTGGTTGAGTTCTGTTTATTTTTGAGCATGCCCTTAATTTGCCGATGGAACCTGAAATATGTTTAAATTCATCCACGCGGCCGATATTCATTTAGACAGCCCCTTGCACAAGCTCGACTATTACGAAGGCGCTCCGGCAGATGAAATCCGCCAGGCAACAAGGCGGGCCTTCGATAATCTGGTTCAAACCGCCATTGCCGAAGACGTTGATTTCATACTGATAGCCGGAGATCTTTATGATGGGGACTGGAAAGATTATAATACCGGGCTTTACCTGGTATCCCAAACCGGCAAGTTGCGCGATGCTGGCATTTCCGTTTATATTGCTTACGGAAATCACGATGCGGCAAGCAAGATAACCAAAACGCTTAGACTTCCGGAAAATGTTCATCTGTTTCCGTCCGATAAACCCTCCACGTACCTTATAGACAGTTTAAATGTGGCTGTTCATGGCCAAAGTTTCGCTGCCCCGGCCGTAAAAAAGGATTTATCCCTTCTTTATCCATCCCCTTTGCCCGGTTATTTTAACATTGGCGTATTGCATACCTGCGCCTCGGGACGTGAAGGTCACGCTCCATATTCTCCTTGTACTCTGGAAGGGTTGCGACAAAAGGGATATGATTACTGGGCACTGGGGCATGTTCATAAGCAGGAGATCCTTTGTGACGATCCTCCGATTTTGTTTTCGGGAAACATCCAGGGCCGCCATATCCGGGAAATCGGCCCCAAGGGATGTATGCTCATTACGGTCGACGAGAGTGGCCGTTCAAAACTCGAGTTCAAACCGATCGATGTTATCCGCTGGGCAATCCTTAAAGTCGATTCAAAAGGAGTTGAAAGCGGCTATGATATTATTGATCGATTCTGTAAAGAGCTTGAAATCTTATTGGATAAGAGCGCCGGCCTGCCCCTGGTTGTGCGTGTTTTAATCGAAGGTGAAACTCCGGCTCATACTGAGCTTTTAACGGATTTAGACCGATGGAGCAATGAGATTAGGGCTGCTGCTTTAGATATAAGCGGTGAGAGGGTCTGGATTGAAAAAATTAAAATTCGGACCAAGTTACCCCCCTCTGAGCAGAGCCTTCAGGCAGGTGACGGCGCAATCGGGGAGCTTGTAAAATTATTTGACGAATTAGCATCCCAACCGGAATTATTGCGTGGTTTATCTCA
>JAERRQ010000238.1 GCA_016735355.1 Desulfobacterales bacterium
ATTATGACCCGGATGTTCATCCTGATCCAGGCTGCACAACTGATGGGGCATGAGCGCTTCTTTATTCTCTACAGCATCATACGGTTAGCGATTCCAGTAAGCTGTTGAAGATGAGCATCCGCCCGAGGTGCGTGTATGAATAATCCTTCGCTCTCCCAATCAAAGGGGCCTTCGGCTATTATGTGATATGTATTTTTTGTTCTATTATAAGAAATGTTGTATATAAAAAAATAGATATTTTTAGTCATCATATTAGTGCTTATATCTAAAATATTATGCAACTCATTGATATTACAATTAAATAAATTTTGTTAGCTATGGTATGTATATTGCTTTTGAAATGAAGCGTAATGGATGACTATCCGGTTGAATTGAGGAATTTTTATTGCCTCAATAGTTTTGATTAATGCCTCAATAGTTTTGATTAATCAAACTGTATTGTTTTAACCTGTTTAATCTTGTGCCATACGACACAGCATTTTGAATAAAAAATTAAGAATAAAATAGAAATTTGGAAAGTTAGCAGCTTTCGTTCAATTACTATTGTAACTGAAGGGGCGGAGCTATAGATTTCTACATAATTACCTACACAAGGCCAGAGGCAGAAAGGCGTATTGTAATACTCCGAATACCGATAACCCAGTGAAATTATTTATATGGCGGTCTATATATACACTGAGTAAATATACGCTGAGTAAAATTTTGCAATATCAGCCAGTGGATTATAAAGTTTTTGCGCAATCTATACCAAAGGGAGACAAAACATGAAAGCAGTGATTCTTGCTGGAGGCTTCGGCACCCGACTATCTGAAGAAACAGGTGTAAAGCCAAAACCTCTTGTTGAAATTGGTGATAAGCCCATTCTTTGGCATATCATGAAGATTTACTCTGCGCACGGTATCAATGATTTTATAGTTTGTTTGGGATATAAAGGATACATGATCAAAGAATATTTTGCCAAATATTCTTTGATCATGTCGGATGTTACCTTTGATCTGCGCAATAACAATATGCAAACGCATAATAATGGAACAGAGCCATGGAAGGTGACGCTTGTAGATACCGGGGAAGATACAATGACCGGAGGAAGACTAAAAAGAGTAAAACATCATATCGGTAATGAAACATTTTGTTTAACCTATGGAGACGGATTGACCAATGTAAACATCACTGATTTGATTAAATTTCATCGGGAAAAAAAGGTGCTGGCAACCTTAACCGCTGTAAAGCCGCCTGGCCGGTTTGGCGCTTTTAATCTTGAAGGAAATCAAAGCAAAATTAAATCCTTTCAGGAAAAGCCTGATGGCGATGGTGCCTGGGTTAATGGTGGTTTTTTTGTTTTAGAACCTGATGTAATGGAATATATAAGTGACGACACCACGATCTGGGAACGAGAACCAATGGAAAAACTGGCTGATGATGGAATGTTGGCCGCCTTTAAGCATAAGGGTTTCTGGCAGCCGATGGATACACTGAGGGATAAGAAAACTTTAGAAAAGCTTTGGAACAGTAAAGATGCTCCATGGGTAGTCTGGTAGTCTTTATTTTTGAGTATTTTTTGGAGGATATTTTGAAGTTTACGGAAACTGAACTACATGGCGCCTTTATTATCGAAATTGAAAAAATAAAAGATAAGCGCGGTTTTTTTGCACGCTCATGGTGTCAGAATGAATTTAAAACACACGGCTTAACTCCCCGAGTTGTTCAAGCCAATATTTCATATAATAAGACAAAAGGGACACTCAGGGGGATGCACTACCAAATATCTCCTTATGAAGAGTCCAAACTTATCAGATGTACACGTGGAGCAGTAATAGACGTTATAATAGATTTAAGGCCGGATTCGGATACATACACAAAATGGATAAGTGTTGATCTGACCGCTGATAATTATAAGATGATCTTTGTGCCTGAAGGTTTTGCCCATGGTTTTCAAACTTTATCAGATAACACTGAAATATTTTATCAGGTCTCACAATTCTATACACCAGGATCTGAAGATGGCATCCGCTGGAATGACCCGGTATTTGGCATTGAGTGGCCGATTGAGGTGACAGCAATTTCAGAAAAGGACATGAACTGGCCTGATTATAAATAGTCCCTGAACAAAAAGCAGCAATTTTCATCAGGAACCTCACTAAAAATATTCTACCCGCTATAAATGAAATTTATCCGTCAATATTTTGGTTTTTTGTAAAAACGGGTAGTTTTATTTTAGGAAACTTCCTTATTATCCAGGAGTATAGTCAATGATTATAGTTGATACAGCGTTGAAAAAAAGACAGATTGAAAATAATCCAGTTCGAGTAGCCATGATTGGCGCGGGTTTTATGGGGCGGGGGATTGCACTTCAGATTATTAATTCAATAGTTGGAATGGAACTGGTAGCCATCTATAATCGTCACCTTGATGGTGCCAACAGGGCATATCAGGAAGCCGGCACTTTGGATGCCATAGTTGTTAAAACGCCATCTCAACTTGATGATTTAATCAGATCGCATCAGCCGGCAATTACGGACGACCCCATGGTGGTTTGCCAGGCGGAAGGGGTTGACGTAATTATCGAGGTTACTGGTGCTGTTGACTTTGGAGCAATGGTTACTTTGGTAGCCATTGCAAATGGCAAGCACGTTGTTTTGATGAATGCCGAGCTTGACGGAACATTGGGTCCCATCCTGAAAGTTTATGCTGACAATGCAGGCGTTATTATCACCAATGCCGATGGAGACCAACCTGGTGTGATTATGAATCTTTACAGGTTTGTGAAAACCATCGGCGTCAAGCCCGTTTTATGTGGAAACATCAAAGGCCTCCATGACCCATATCGAAATCCAACTACCCAGGAAGGCTTTGCCCGCCAATGGGGACAGAAAGCGCATATGGTCACTTCCTTTGCAGATGGAACAAAAATTTCTTTTGAACAGGCGCTTGTAGCTAATGCTACGGGAATGCGAGTCGCCCAAAGGGGCATGTTTGGACCAACCGTTCCTCCCGGAACCCCAATAAATGAAACTGTTAACCTTTATCCCAAGGAAGCTTTATTGGAAGGACCGGGCATAGTAGATTATGTGGTTGGCGCTGAACCTGGCCCGGGTGTTTTCGTTTTAGGCACCCACGACAATCCCAAACAGCAGCACTATCTTAACCTTTACAAACTCGGAGAAGGACCTCTGTACTGTTTTTATACACCGTATCACCTTTGTCATTTTGAAGCTCCCCTTACAGCAGCACGAGCAGTTCTTTTTGA
>JAERRQ010000112.1 GCA_016735355.1 Desulfobacterales bacterium
TTTCCTTCTCCTGATACCGACAATGGCCAGCATGGCGGAACCAAGCAGCCAGACAGCGCCAGGGACAGGAACTATGTCATATTGACGCATGCCAAATTGTTTGCACCATTGCTCCTCCCCCAGGCCACTTATTTCCATTGTAAAGTTAAATGTCACCAATTCATTGTAATCAACACAATTTTCAAATGTTGGATCATAAAAATCCAATAAACCATCACCGAATTCCCAATCAGTAAAAACATCGCTCTCAGCGAAGGTTATATTGATATTTTCATCAATACCATTGAAGTCAGTATCATAAAATTCAAATCCATATCCGACAATTCCCGGATCTTTATCAAGCTTGCTTTTTACTTCAAATGTCCAATCTATGGTAAGGCTTCCGTCATCTGGCGGGCAAAAGCTTGTTGTAACGAATGAATCAAAAAATTCACCCTTTTTATTAACTGTAAGCGTGGCGGAATTTTTTATAGGGGCATAGTGGGATTTCTTTGCCAGTTTGGGCACGGTGGCAAGAGGCACCTCTCCAGGCTCAGCCAGTCTTTCCCTTACTATTAAACCAGATGACCCTATATTCCGTTGAGAAATTATCTTATTCTTATCTGATTGATCAATGTCCAATATTGTTGTTAAGCTGTAATCTCCAATGCCGATCCTGCCTGCATCATGAAAAAAACGAGAACAATACTGAAACCCACTAACGCTTTTTGAAAATTTCTTCTCATCCTATACATTCTCCTTTTATTAAAACAAATTATGTTATATAAAAAATACCTCAAATCCTCTTAGCCTTTTTATCACCTCCTTAATCCTTACCTTTTTCAAGGGGTTCTCTTTGTCGGCATTGTCAAGCCAAAACATAATGCGTCACCTGAATGCTGTTGAATAACGATAGATTCTTAAACCCAATCAAAGGGTTACCGGTTTTTGATCATTGGTAACAAAACAAAAAGCCGGGCCACCTGAAATATACTAAAATTTCGGCAACCCGGCTTCTCTCAAATGAGACCCCTGGGCATTCCTGAATCCGCCTCACGACGGGTTCGGCTTTATCGATTTCAATACTTCATAGATTTTAATGGGAGGGATGTCAGGAAAAACGGTAAGAATGAATACCCAAGGCGGGCGCTGTTGTATCGGGGTATTTATTCCTGCCGCTCCATCCCTCGCCGGAGTTTATGACAGTTGCAGACTTTAAGATAAGAATTTTGGGTGCGTTATCGGTGCCGGAGTATTATAATACGCCTTCCGCCCTCTGGCCTTCCCAAAATCATTATTTTAAAGCCTGTGTGATACAAATCAGGTATCCTGACTTTCCCTGTCCGACCGCCTTCCCATCCTTAATATAAGGATAGTGGCTTAAAATGGTCGGACAATGATTTCGTTTTAAACGAAACCAGGATTTACAGTTGCGGGGCAGCAACGGATTTTCACCGTTTTCCCTTTTCTGTATCAATGATTTTTACTCACCATATATCAACAAAAAATAAAATACTTGGACTATATTGCTATTTTTGATTTTTTTTATCTCCAGGCAGAGTCCGGAAACAAAGGTTCCCATCCTCCAGGATGGGAACTCCATATGGTATGCATTTCCTCGCTGGAACAATGGGAAGGAGAAAAAACTGATGCGCTGTGAAGGATGTCTGAACTGTGATTTGTATGATCAAATGATGGACTGTGATTTGAAAAAAAACAGGAGATACGAAGGGGGGCAAAAATTTATATCCTTACAGTGGCCATATATTGATTTTAAGGAACGAGGACAAAATAACTTCCACAAGCAGACGCATAGTTGGGGACGTTATTTTTTGCCGGGCACCTGGCCTTTGTTCCTATGTAGCCATGTTTTCATAACTGATGGATTGACAACTCCGTACAAACAGAAAACGTGCAAAATCCAGAACCTCTTTTGCCTCATCATCGGGCAAACCGGCAACCAGTACCAAAGCCTGCTCTGCAATTGGAATCCATTGCCGAGTTTCCGCCCGCCATATAACGATAAAGTGTTTTGCATGCAGTGCTAAGAAATCAAGAGTTTTTCCCTCATCATCGGTAAATTCGATTTCGTAAGCATCATTGCCGTGACAATGAACAACCGCCCCTCGCACCCCGGCACGCAGGTTTTTTTCAGGGATGTCTATTATAATTTCGACTATATCTCCTATATCCGGCCTCATATTCTTTTCCTTACATAAAGTGTTACGAGATAAGCTTCCCTATTTTCGGAAGTTACGATCCATCCTGTTCTTACGACGGCGCACCGATCCTCCATTCCTTTGACGGTAATATCCGCCGTATAACGTTTCCCGAATTTATCCTCGCTGTGGAAAGTGACTTCAGCATGCATAGCTCCGCCTTCAAGTTGACGAAGCAGAGATGTGTAATTTTTTTTCGTAAATCCGAGCAGCTTATCAAAAAGCACAGCTTTATGCTTCCCATGCGGAGAATCGGCGTCAAGCACATAATGTGTCAGCTTACGGGGATTAATACAGATGCTTTCAGCAATATCTGCCAGTTCCAAAGCCTGCGCTCCTTTTATACGAAGTCATACTTTCTGTTTAATTTAACGAAAATACGGCATCCTTCATCCCTGTTTTTTAGGGAATTTACAGAAAATAATTATGTGACGGTCTATACCCTGAGTATTTGAAATAATGACTCAGCGGACGAGTAAAGACCAGCAAAGAGTACATTTGTATCCATAATAGTTGTATTATCTTGCACGGATTAAACGATACTGCATGTAATATAGCTTGTCAATTTGTAATTAGCCCTATGTGTCAGGATCGATGCAGCCTTAATTGAGCTTGGGCTCGCGCAAAAATAAGTTCGCAATTTTAAGTGTTGAGGCACCTGGCCGACAAGGCGTCTCCCTGTTTATTTTCAGGAAGAGCTCTTGAAGATTCTTGCTTTAGGAACTGGAAAATAAAGGCAGTGCAAAATCGAACAAAACAAATTGATGAAAAATATTTCTGTCTCTTGACTTCAAAATGTTATACGTGTAGCATTTTGCAAGAGATGGTGCGGCCTGCGGGCAGTTGTCAGGCCATGAAAAAGAGGCTGTCTGTCGCAGTTATGGTTGTGAGCGGAGGATTGAACAATGAAATTTCCATACGGTATATCCGACTTTAAAGGTCTTATCACAGAAGGATATTTTTATTGTGACAGAACAGACAAAATCCCTTTGATCGAGAATGCAAAATCTCAATTGTTTATCCGTCCAAGACGTTTTGGAAAGAGCCTTGTGCTTTCAATGCTGGAAAATTATTATGATGTGGCAAAAAAGGATGAATTTGAAACGATTTTCGGCGGGCTTAAAATCGGGAAAAATCCTACAAAACTGCGCAATTCATCATGACCACTTTGTGGGTCAAAACATAAAACTACTATGTCGCCTTGCTCAGGAACATAGTTTACC
>JAERRQ010000232.1 GCA_016735355.1 Desulfobacterales bacterium
CCGTCCATTTGTATGGGCTTTATCACATAATCGTAAGCCCCGAGTTTCATGGAAGATATCACGCTCCCGGCATCTTCATAAGCGGTAATCATAATGACCACCACATCGGGGAACAAATTTTTTATTTCGCGAAGAGCTTCAATGCCGCTCATGCCAGGAAGACCGATATCAAGGAGGACCAGGTCGGGAGATTTTTTTTTCATGGCCTTTATAGCATCTTCAGCATTAGAGAATGCCTCCAGCACGTAATTTGTTTCAAGAGCCATGCTTATGCCTTCTCTTATGGTCTGTTCATCGTCAACTATAAAGATGCTGTAATTAATCATCTATGCTGAGCTCCTTTTTTTACCGGTATCTCAATCTCAAATTTTGCTCCTCCCAATTTACTTTTAGACAGAGTCAAAGACCCGCCATGATCCGTAACAATTCTATGGCAGAGACTGAGCCCTATCCCTGTGCTGGTCTCTTTTGTAGTATAAAAAGGATCAAATACTTTGTCTGTAATTGCTTCGGGCACACCAGGACCCGAATCTGAAACACTAATGATAATATTTGTTTTCTCCAGAGATGAGGCTATCTCGATTTTTTTTTCGCCATCCGTATTTTTCATGGATTCGGCCGCATTGGTAATCAGATTTAAAAACACCTGTTCCATCAACTGATAATCCACCAGGCATTGCGGCAGATTTTCATCCGGAATGTTTTTTATCTCAATCCCCCTTTTCCGCAAGGAGCCGGAAGACAACGAAACAGCCTCCTTGATAGGCCTGTTTATATCCGTCAGGATAAATTTGGGTTTATTAGGCTTGGAAAAATCCATGACTCTTCTTATAATAGATTCAATTTTGTTTGATGCCGACTGGATTTGATTGATAATACCTTTTATCTTCTCAGGACTATCCCCGCGGTTGTAAATTTTTGCCAGTGTGTTCAAATAGATATTGATGCCTGACAGCGGATTCCGTATTTCATGGGCAATGCCGGCAGCTACACGACCTAGAGAGGTCATTTTATCACGAATCCTCAAGAGATGCTCCAGTTCTTTGGTTCTGGTAATATCCATCATGTTGAAAAGCATGGCTTCCCGGCCCTGGTATTCTATCAAAGTTGTCATGCAGTGGACCCATCTTATGTCGGACGTCCTGTCCAACTTATTTGATGGATAAAACCTGATGTCGGTTTCCATGCAACGAACTTCACCGGAAGTTATGCTTTGGGAGAACTGTTTGATCTTTTCAATGTCATCAGGGTGTATGTTTTTATTGATGTCGGTGAGTTTTTGAAATCCGCGTATTGGTCCAAAGAGCCTCTCCTGTTCAGGATTAAAATAAACAATCCGATCGTCCTGAATAATTAAAATACCCGTAAGAGCATTTTCAACCAGATTACGAAACCGTTTCTCGCTTTCCAGCAGAGCATCCTCTGCCTGCTTGCGGTTATTAACCTCCATGAGGGCGCGGTCACGGGCAACTCTATGCATCTCCATCCGCTGAAAGAGAAGGTGCAGAAGCAAGGCCAGGACCGCGGCTACGGCAAGTCCGAATGCCGGAAGTAAAAAATTTCTAATGCCCCCCGGTGTGTAAAGAGCGGCCCGGGGCTCAAGGTCAAGGTGCCAGATTTTGCCGGGAAAACTAATCGTTCGAAATTCTGCCTGCCTGTTTTCCCAATGAGTTATGTCATTCATTTTACCGTTCATGTAAACAAGCCGGCCATCTTCATAAATCCTGACCCAAAAATCTTTTTGGATATTTTTGGTCAGGCAGGTATCCATGATGAGTTTGATCTGAAAGACACCGTTTAAATACCCTTGAATCTTGCTATTATAGATCAAAGGCCTGAATGTGTTAAAACCGAGTCCGCCCTGAAAAAGCTCGATGCAGGGAGTCACCGTACGTTTAATCTCCTTTTCTACCTTTTTAAGCGCATCATAATATTGTGAATCGCTGTGCTGAAAAGCAATCCTGCGCTTCAGTGTTTTACTGTCTTGCTCGGGAAATACCCATTGAGCGATGCCTTCAGGATCAATCCAGTTGATTTCCGTGAAACCGGGGTAAAGCACATAAAGGGTCTTGGCAAATTGGTTAAATCTCTGGTAGCTGAAGTCTGAAGGCCTCCTTTCAACCCACCGCCGGGCCAGGATTTCAAGAGAAGCCATACGGGCTTTCATGAATCCCTCAATACGGATTCGTATCTGTTCTGCGGAGGTTTCCGTATGCCGAAGGATAAGCTCGCGCCGGTGCTTGTTTTGATTCTCCCACACAATAACAGCAATACAGGCAAAAAACAGGAAGGCTGCAAAAGGCAACAGTCTTCTTAAATTAGGATGCAGCATTTATTTTGTCCTTTTGAAGATCCATTAGGGCCAAAAATTTACTCCAATAAAAAGTGTATTTTCGAATGTTATTACCATACATCAGTCTGCTGCGAATTTCAATTTTTCCGGATTTATTGCAAGAAAACTTTGCGCTACTTTATGGTTCGAATTCAATTCGAAATCCAGCAGCGCCGGTTGAAATTTTTCTAAAAAAGATTCGAAAATCTTCTAAATTTTGAGCGTGCTGCGATATTATTTTTATCTTATTTTGGAGACATATAGGAGGCAACTACTTGATTTTATACCTTATTTGTAAGATATAATTTAATGGCACATTTCATGCTATGTTTTTAAATAAATTGATTAAAGACTGAACCGATGGATGTTTAACGCTAAATATTTTAAGGCGAAATTAATGGGCGACCGGCAAACGCCGGTTATGCTTTCGCTTATTTTAGGCGATGGGGTGACCAATGGAACAGAACGATTTATTAACCGACAAGTCAGACAAAAAGAACCAGGATGGAGAGGCTGAAGCCG
>JAERRQ010000303.1 GCA_016735355.1 Desulfobacterales bacterium
TTTTAGCTAAATTACTATAAATTCAACAAGTAAGCTAACCGCTAACAGCTAATACCTAACAGCTTAATGTCCAATTATTATGTAGTGCGTTGTTATTACAATAAAAACACCATTACATCCTAAATAAATTATGAGGTTTTTTATAAAAAAAACTAATTAAAATTGAAATATTGTTGTTTTCCCTTACTTTTGTTATATTTATATGTTTCACTTTTTTCATTTTCATGGCCGAAAACCTTCACCTCCTGAAATTCATGGGAAGCTTCTGACGCATAGGAAACCTCAAACCGGCCATTTCCTGTACTTTTAATTCCAGTCAGTCGGTTCAACAATAATTTCCTCTCCTGGGATGTTACAACGGGGAATCCATAGTTATCATTTGTATGTTTCAATGGCCCTTTTGCCTTTATCCTTTCCTCGGCAAAAGCTAAATGATTCTGTAAACGGTCCTCAATGCACTTGTTGGACAAATTGACTATATTTTTTTTTATGGACTCTATTGTGTTACATAAATTCGAATCAAACTCAAATCCTATACTGTTCCTGCAGGATGCCATGGCCGCAGCCATTGTGGTACCGGTTCCCGTAAAGGGATCTAGGACTATATCATTCTTTACTGAATACATGTTAATTAATCTGTGGGCCAACTCAAATGGAAAGGCAGCGCTTCTTGATCTGGTTTTTTTGTCATGCAGTTTTTGGGTTGTTCCTTTTATATCCATCCAGACGTCGGAAAACCATACATTTCGTTCCTCCCAAAACAGAGCGCTATTATGCCGGTTCCCCTTTTCTTCAGCGCTTGTAAAAGATCTCTTGCCATTCTTTCTGGCTATTAAAATATATTCATGTTCTAAAGTAACATAAGCTCCCGCAGGAAGCATGCCGGAACCCATAAATTTATTGGGAGCATTCGTCTGTTTTCTCCATAGAATATCCGGCAAGATACTGAAACCTGATTGCTGCAGATATTGTAAAATTCTTGAATGATTCGGGTAAAGACAAAAATTGTCACCTATTGTTCTGGTTGCATCCCCGATATTAATACATGCAAATCCTCCATTTTTTAAGACACGGTATATTTCATCCCATACCTTGTCAAGCTCCTTATGCATAAGCTCAAATGAAAGAGTCCCTTCTCCATTTGACAAAGCGTGATCTATGTTTTTATTCTGACTTGAAAAAATTTCATCCCACATTTGTATCATGGGGTAAGGCGGCGATGTTACAATTAAAGCAACACTTTCATCAGCAATATGTTCCATATTCGCCGCATTTTCATATATTATGCTATGTTCTGTTTTTATTGGCATACGATTTATTTTAAATACTCCTCGGTTAATTTGCATTTAAGCCGCCTGTTCTCTATAATACCTGTAACCAGAGGCATTAAAAGCATCAGTAGGCCAAGCATCACCACGCCGGTCCATTCAAAAAAAAGATATGCATATCCGCTCAGGGTTATGCCGACACTTCCTCCAATATAATAAAAAAGCACATAAAGAGAATTAGCTCTTCCTCTGCTTGAGTCGATCTTGCAGTTTAACAAACCTGCGGCGGCGGCATGAATGGAAAAAAAACCGGCGCAAGCGCCTATAAGACTGATCACAATCACCGTTGTTGATTCAATAAGTGTAATAACTATGGATAAGGCAAAAATTATCGTGCCTATCATCATGGTGTTGCCGTTGCCAATTCTGTTGCTCAGTTTGCCGGCAAAGGGACTTATGATAATCCCGGTGATATAAGTGGTATAAATAATAGCGATAAAATCTGTTGACATTTCAAAGGAAGGCCCTGCCAGATAGAACGGCAGATAATTAAACATGGATGAAAAAACAAAATATGATCCAAAAACAACAAAATATATCCTCAATAGATCCAACCTGCAAATCAGGCTGATAAAACTTTCACCGAAATTTTCCTTAACAACACTTTTTTTCTCCTGGGGAAGCAGGGCGGCAACGGCAATGGTGGAAAAAAAAAGAAAAATAGATGCGCTTATAAAGGCAGACCGCCAGGATTGCTGCGGATATATCCATCCGCCCAGGAGACGTCCGAACATACCGCCCGTCACAGTGGCTGAAACATACAGCCCCATAACCACGTTGAGCCTTTCGGCAGGCATGTTCTGAGCAAGATACACGGATAGACAGGTGGTCAATGACGGCAGAAAGAGCCCCTGGATAAACCTGGTTACTATCATAATTGTCAAGCTGGAGGTTACCGCACAAAACAGACCGCATATAGTTACGATTGTACCGCCCAGCAGAATAATCGGCTTGATGGGATAGGTGTCCGCGATCCTGCCGAATGGAAGATTTGAAAGAGCAATGCCAAGAATTACAAGTGATACAGTCAGGGAAGCAAAAGCTTCGTTAACGTTAAATTCTTTCTGAATAACAGGCAGTACCGGTTGAGGGATATATATAGTAGTAAATGCCGCAGCAACCAGGCAAAAAACAAGGAACTGCACGCCGAAAAAATTATCTATTTTCATTCAGCAACTGAGCTCCTTGGGGGTGACGCGGCAGGTATGAGTGGCTGGGAAAAGGCGGTTGCAGCGAAATAAAAT
Organism: Desulfobacterales bacterium; assembly: GCA_016735355.1. GTDB lineage: Bacteria > Desulfobacterota > Desulfobacteria > Desulfobacterales > BuS5 > BuS5. The sequence goes on from JAERRQ010000303.1 coordinate 2,573, forward strand.
TTTTCTCCCAACTCTCCTGGATTTGGTATATTTTTTTGTCAGTGTGGTAAGCAAGCGGTTGATCCTGTTAGGTCGATGGGAAAGCATGATCCAGTTCCGCCATATCATTGTCGCTCAGGATGATATTCATGGCGGCGGCACTGTCCACGGCACTGTTCATCCTGCTAGCTCCGGGAATCGCAATAAGATTGGAAGCTTTAAGCAACAACCAGGCCAGCGCAATCTGAAATGGTGTGACATCATAACGCTGTCCAACCTGGCATAATGCCGGATGTTGCTCTGATCTCACTTTCCCAGTTCCGCCTCCTACCGGGCTATAGGCGATAAAAGCAATCCCGTTTTGTTCGCAATGGGAAATAACTCCCTGCTGCCAAGCCTCACGATCAAAAGGATTGCAACGGTTTTGAACACTGACTATTGGTACTATGGAACTTGCCAGCCTGATGTCTGCCACGCTGACATTTGAAAGCCCGATATGCTGAATTTTGCCTTTTTCGCGAAGTCTGGCCAAGGCACCCACACTTTCGGCTAGTGGAACTCCTGGATCTGGTGCATGAAGATAGTAGAGTGCTATGGTTTCAACCTCCAGAGCTTTTAAACTTGCCTCGCAGGCCGTCTCCAGGTGATCCGGTCCGGCATTGGCAATCCAGGCGCCGCCCGGACGCTCAAGGCCGCCTTTGGTAGCTACGACGATCGATGTAGAATCACCCTTCCACTCACGCAGAGCCTTGGCAATCAAACGCTCGTTATGACCAACGTCGGTATGATCAATGCAATAAACGTCTGCAGTGTCCAGAAAATCCATTCCGGCATCCAGCGCCGCGCACAAAACACTGACGCCATAGCCATCAGGAAAACGTCCCTTTAGAGAAAGAGGCATACACCCCAGGCCAATGGGATGTACAAGTAGACCAGATGCTCCAATGCTTCTTTTTTCGATCATTTTTTCCTCGTTAAAGCAATATGAATAGAAAGTGAATAAATATATAAAATTTATATTGCTACAGTACTTAGGACTAACTCAAAAATAACTTCACATTTTAGCATCCCAGCTTCAGGCTGCCTTTGCACGATCCTCATCACGCAAAGTCCTCAAAATAGCTTGCTATTCCTGCGGCTTTGCG
>JAERRQ010000032.1 GCA_016735355.1 Desulfobacterales bacterium
TTTTTCATCTTCGCTCATGACCGGTCAGGTTGATGCGGTTAATTACACCATTAAAAAATTTGAGCAGGCCGGATTTAATGTTACAGCCTGTTTCGGACGGGATGCCGATATCCTGACCAGGTTTTTGCTTGACCAAAACCGCAAGGCAAGAGTCGATATCCTGCTGAGCTTTTCATTAAAATTTAATTCCAGCCTTAATGAAAAACTGAAAACCGCCATCCAGGATCTTGATATCCCAATCATAAACGGAATCAATCTCTATTCCCTGACAATCGATAAATGGCGAACAGATCCTTTGGGGATACCTCCCATGGATGTTGTATGGACTATGGGTGTCCCTGAAATCTCCGGCGCGATTGAGCCTACTCCTCTTATCGGCAAGCTTGAATTGATCGACCAAAATACAGGGAAAACATTTTTTCTTCACAAACCGATTACTGAAAATTTTGACAGGCTTCTCCCGCGTCTCAAAAACTGGGTCAGGCTGCAAAGAAAAAATAATGCCCAAAAAAAGGTAGCCATCCTGTACTACAACCACAGCCAGGGCAAACAGAATGTTGGAGCCAGCTATCTGAATGTTTTCAGCAGCATAAAGCTGATTTTGAAGCGGATGAAAGATGAAGGCTATAAAGTCACATCCGATAAAATCCTCAGCGAAAACGGCATCCGTGATATGATCCTGAAAACCGGCCGGAATATAGGCTCTTGGGCGCCGGGCGAACTCGACCGGATGCTGCAGGAAGGAAAAATTATCCGCATTCCCGTTGCAACCTATAAAAAATGGTTTGCGGAACTGCCTCAGGATTTTCAAAATAATGTAATCAAGCAATGGGGCCGGGTTGATCAATCTGAAATCATGATCAAGGATAATAGATTCATCCTGCCCGCAGTTATGCTCGGGAATCTTGTCCTGCTGGCGGAACCGGCCAGGGGCTGGAGCGATGATCCCATGAAGCTCTATCACGACCCTACCCTCTTTCCACATCATCAGTATATCGCGGTCTATTTATGGCTTCAGAAAGTCTTTCAAGCCGATGCGATGGTGCATCTCGGAACCCATGCAACATACGAATGGCTGCCGGGAAAACAGGCCGGGCTTTCACCTTCCTGTCCTCCTGAAGTCATGATCACGGATATCCCGAATATCTACCCATATATTGTGGATGATGTGGGAGAAGGAATCCAGGCCAAAAGAAGGGGCCGGGGAGTAATTATCGATCACCTGACGCCTTCCCTTAAAAAAGGCGGACTTTACCATGAATACTCAAAACTTTATGAGCTGATCAATAATTATAACAGGGCTGTTGCAATCAATGCCGCAACAGCGCCTGTAACCCTGGATAAAATAGAGGAGCTTGCCATCCAGCTCGGGATTGACCAGGATTTGAATCTGGAGCTTGCAAATATAGATTCTGACGCCCTGGAAAAAATTGAACATTACCTGCTTGAGCTGAAAGAAAACCTGATGCCTTACGGCATGCACACCTTCGGTCTACCTCCCTCCGGAAACGCTTTGGCAGATACTGCGGCCTGTATTGCCGGGTCAAACGAAAACCTGGATCAGAAAAAAATACGCCAAAGCCTGGAAAAATCAGGGCCTCTGGAGATCGACCGCTTTATAAAGGCCCTGAACGGGGCCTTTGTGCCGGCCGGTGAAGGGAACGACCCGGTCAGGAATCCCCTTGCAATCCCCACCGGCAAAAATTTCTTTGGCTTCTCGCCGGCCAAAGTGCCTTCAGAGTCCGCCTGGGAACTGGGCAAAAAAGCGGCGGAAGCGATAATATTCAAAAGTTTGCAGGAAAAAAACCGGTACCCTCAAAAAGTGGCGGTTATATTATGGGCCACAGAAACCATTCGGAATGAAGGGGTGAACGAATCAACCATCCTTTATCTGCTTGGCCTTGAACCGGTCTGGGACAAGTCAGGCCGAATCAAAGGGACAAAAGTTATTCCCGGAAAAAAATTGAACCGGCCGCGTATAGATGTGTTAATCAATCCATCCGGCCTGTACCGGGATCTGTTTCCATCTAAACTCATATTTCTTGACCAGGCCGTTCAAAAAGCATCTGCCTTGACCGATATAGAAAATCTGGTCAAAAAACATAACATTGAAATTAAAAACAGGCTGCTCGAATCCGGCATGAATCAAAAAGATGCGGATACTTTAAGCCGCATCAGGATATTTACAGAAAAGCCGGGTTCTTACGGCAACGGAGTTGCCGAACTAACATCCGCATCAGGATTCTGGGAATCGGACGAAGAGATAGTCAAAGTATTTGAAAAACGTTCCGGTTTTGCTTTCGGGATGGGCAAATGGGGTCAGGATGCCCAAAATGCTTTCAAGGAAAACTTAAAAGCCGTTGACGTTGCAATCCATTCAAGATCTTC
>JAERRQ010000279.1 GCA_016735355.1 Desulfobacterales bacterium
CAAATACCTTGCCAAAATCGGAGGCGAACTGCTTCAGGGTAACGGTGCTGCCCGAGCTGATATAATCGGCAAGGTCCATCCCGTCCACGTCTTCATCCGCCTTAAAGTCTCCGCCTAATGAATCGGTCAGGTGCCATGCCAACGCATAGTCCCACTTGAACACGCCTTGTCCTTCACCCGGGACAACCTCCAGGAGGTAGTCACGATTTTGTTCCAATAATATCCAGATATTTTCCGAATTATCTGCCAGACTTTCCGAACTGGTAATAATAACAGGATTGTCAGCGTCGGTTATATCGGACAGTATGAGGTCAAGATTGTAAAGAGCGGCAGTTCCGTCAAAGCTATCTGTTTCACCGCCGTTGATCATGAGATTCCATGATAAATTAACCACAAGACGGATATGTTCTGAATCTGTGCTGAAGTAATAAGATCCCGTATTATTACAATCATCTTCCCCACCAAAGCAGGGGTCGTAATCAAAACCTAACAGACCTATATCCCCCCGATCATTGTCAGGATCATCATCATAACTGTTTTGTTCACCTGAGGCTATGATATGGTAACTTTGATAAATATTTACCTGGCCGGCGCCATAACGGGAGTCCAGACCGTTGGGAGCCATATTTGCCTCATCTGAACGATAATCGATTATGTTGGCGTCCCCGGAATTGGAAGTCCAGCGGTCAGCGCCTGCCATCAATGTGGCCTTGATCACCTCGGATCGTTCCGCATTATATATGGTGCCTTCATTTCTATTGACAGCGTAAGACAATTCAGGATCGGTTGAAAGATACGGATTTTCATGCCCTAAGTGGACCAGCAGCGCTGCCGCTGAGGCCACTACAGGTGTAGCGCTGCTGGTTGTGCCCATGGGCGCAACAATATCCGGACTAACCCTGTTGTTTGTGTAGGTTTCATCGACATAGGGCAAGCCGTGCCCATGGATGCCGTCGGTACGCCCGACGATTACGGCGTTAAAGGAGCTGGAGAAAAGGGGTTGATTGGTGGAACCATTGCTGAGAGCCGCCACCTGAATATATTCATCTCGATCTATAAGCCAGTCGAACCGTCTTAAAGCATCGGAAGTGTAGGTATCCCCGGAAAAACTGCCTATCCAGCTGTGGTTTGCCACCCTGGCGGATGTGGTATCAGGTTTCGTTGTATTATTTCCAGTATTTAAAAACCCGGATACCAGCCAATCTCCTGCCGAAAAACTGTCAATCAGGTCTATCCCCGGAGTCATAGAGGAAGTGTTGCCGTAAAAGAGATTTCCAACCGAGGTTGCATGTCCGGAATATGCATTGCCCGCTCCGGACTTATCGATGATATCCTTACCGCCAAACTGGCTTGAATCTGGATCAGGCATCCAGGGATCACCGGCTTCTATTTGCGCAACCTCTATTCCATTTCCGTCCGGAAGAGTCGTATCAAGTTCTTCCTGTAATTTTGTGAATTCAATGTCATCCTTGTACCCGGCATAAGCTGTGTTCAAATTGAGCGTTGCATATGCAAGAGTGACTGCAAATAACAGAAAGTTGTAAAAAAATAAAAGAGCCGTTCCTTTTTTTAATTTGTTTTGAGTCATTCGCCAATATCCTTATATTTTTTTCTCTGCTTCTGAAAGTCTGTAAAGTCTGTAAAGACTGTAAAGTTTACAGCAAATATAGTGCCAGAAAAAATCAGAATTGGAGTATTACAGTTACAAAACAAATTTAAAAGGAGTTGATATTTTACGTCAATTTAGGTTAAATTCATTAGCTTTTTGGATTTACATTTTTTTAAAACAATTTTTCACATCAGCCAGTCATTTGTTGAGCATGAAAGGATCAAATCGATGGGCAATATCATTACTGTTGAAAGGGAAAAGTGTTTAAAAGACGGACTTTGCGTTGCTGACTGCCCGTTAAATATTCTTACGCAGGATAAGGACGGCTATCCTGTGCCGGTTGAAAATGCCGACAAGGTTTGTATTGATTGCGGCCATTGCGTGGCTGTATGTCCTTCCGGTGCGCTGGATCAGCGAAAGATGGCAGTCGCCGACTGCGTACCTCTAAAAAAAGAACTTGAAATCAGCGCCGAACAGATGGAGCAATACCTTTGCGCACGCCGGTCCATTCGCCGGTATCTGCAAAAACCGGTTGAAGATAAAAAAATCGAAAAGCTGCTTGCTATTGCCGGCTATGCCCCCAGCGGCCATAATGTTCAGCCGACCAAATGGCTGGTCATTAATGATGCAAACGAAGTCCGCAAGATGGCCGGACTTGTGGCCGACTGGTTACGCTGGATGATAGAAGACCAGCCGGAGTTTGCCAAAATGCTTCATATGGACAAAGTGCTTGCTGCGTGGGATAAGGGCAAGGATCTTATTTTACGTAACGCACCACATTTGCTTGTTGCCTATGCACCTAAAAATGAACGTACCGCGCCAGCTGCCATTGTTTCCGCAATTGCCTACATTGAAATAGCCGCCCCGGCTTTGGGGCTCGGCACCTGCTGGGCCGGATACTTTTCGCGTGCTTGCCAGACATTCAAGCCGCTCCTGAAGGCGCTATGTATGCCTGAAGGCCATGCAGTCTACGGTGCTGTTATGATAGGTTATCCCGATGCTGAATATCATCGCATTCCGGCCAGAAAGGATCCGGATCTGATTTGGCATTAGGGTTTAAAATCTATTATTGCATACAAATCTGTTTGATTTGACATATAATATTTACTGATTATTCTTTGATAATATTAAAAAAAACCTAACAAATTTTGTTTTTAAAACAGGTTAGATTATTCAAATTATAAATAAAATAAAAGAAATGCAGTCTCTTTCCGATCTTATTAAACGTGAGAAAAAAAGGATTGCGCTTGTACCCACAATGGGTTTTCTCCATAAAGGGCACATCTCCTTGATGAAAGAAGGGCTGGAACATGCAGATTTTCTGGTTATAAGTATTTTTGTTAATCCAACCCAATTCGGACCCGGAGAAGATCTGGAATCTTATCCGCGGAACTTTGAAAGGGATACCGCGCTTGCCGAAAAAGCGGGGGCAAATGTAATTTTTGCTCCCGACGCCAAGGAGATATACTCAGCACACTTTCAAACTTATGTTACACTCCAAGACCTTCCCAACCATCTTTGCGGTCTCTCCAGGCCTGACCATTTCAGAGGCGTTGCAACTATTGTCACCAAGCTTTTTAATATTGTCAAACCCCATGCAGCGGTTTTTGGCCAAAAAGATTTTCAGCAGCTTGCCGTTATAAAACAGATGGTATCAGATCTGAATTTGGATATTAAAATCATCGGTGCCCCGATTATAAGGGAAGATGACGGACTGGCCCTTAGTTCACGCAATGTATATCTTTCCCCCGCTGAACGTTTACCTGCTCTATCTCTTTTTAAAGCTTTGAATAATTCACAAAGACTTCTTGCAAGCGGGGTTACCGACGCTTCTAAAATTATCAGCGAAGCAGTTGAACTGATCGATCCATACAAAGAAACTTTAATTGATTATATTGCTGTTTGTGATCCTGAAACATTGACAGACATAAAAAGAATAGAAAAGCCTGTCTTAATGGCTCTGGCAGTCAAGGTCGGTAAAACACGACTGATAGACAACATGGTACTTGAGCCATAATTATTTTATCCATTAAATATAAGGAGACATTATATGAACAGGGAAAAAGTATTTTTCACATCAGAATCGGTGACTGAAGGACATCCCGACAAGGTGGCTGATGCTATATCCGACTCCATACTGGATGCTATTATATCCCAGGATAAATCATGCAGGGTAGCTTGTGAGACTCTTGTAACAACAGGAATAGCTTTTATTGCAGGCGAAATTACAACTACATGTTATGTGGATATGCCCAAAATAGTTCGCGAGACAATAAAAGATATAGGTTATAATTCATCAAATATGGGCTTTGACTGGCAAACCTGTTCCGTGATTACCAGCATAGACCACCAGTCACCTGATATTGCCCAGGGAGTTAATGCCGGCGAGGGACTGTTTAAGGATCAGGGAGCGGGTGATCAGGGTATTATGTTCGGATACGCAACCGATGAGACCCCGGAATTGATGCCTATGCCTATTATGTATGCCCACAAACTTACCCAAAGGCTTGCTTATGCAAGAAAGAATAAAATTCTTGATTTTTTGCGGCCGGACGGCAAATCACAGGTAACGGTGGAATATGTCGCCGGCATCCCCCAAAGGATAGATACCATTGTAATATCTACCCAGCATAAGCCTGATATCCCTTATAATCAATTGAAAGAGGCTGTGATTAAAGAGATTATAAACGCTGTTGTGCCTGAAGAATTGATTGATGAAAATACAAGATATTTAATCAATCCCACCGGTAAATTTGTGATCGGCGGCCCCATGGGCGACTGCGGGTTAACAGGCCGCAAAATCATTGTCGACTGTTATGGAGGGAAGGGGAGCCACGGCGGCGGATGTTTCTCAGGAAAGGACCCGTCAAAAGTTGACCGGAGCGCAGCGTATATGGGAAGATATATTGCAAAAAATATCGTAGCCTCCGGTATAGCAAAAAAATGTGAGATACAGGTGGCTTATGCAATCGGCGTGGCGGAACCTGTATCGGTGATGGTCGATTTTCTGGGAACCGGCGTTATTTCCGAACAGAAGGCTGAAGAGATAATCTATGAGATCTTTGATCTAAGGCCGGCTGTTATTATAGAAAATCTTGATCTTTTGAGACCAATTTATAGAAAAACGTCCGCCTACGGACACTTTGGACGTGAAGAGCCGGAGTTTACCTGGGAAAAAACGGACAAAGCCGACATTATCAGAAAAAAAGCTGGATTATAAGGAGGATATATGCCCTGTACGGAACTAGATCTCACCTTGGCCTTTAAGGTCGCCGATATATCACTTGCGGATTTCGGCATAAAAGAGATGCAATTAGCAGAAAAAGAGATGCCTGGATTAATGGCGGTTCGTGAAAAATACGGACCCCAAAAACCGTTAAAAGGATTGAAGGTCATGGGAAGTCTCCATATGACCATCCAGACTGCCATGCTTATCGAAACACTGCAAGAACTTGGCGCGGATATACGCTGGGCTACTTGCAATATCTTTTCTACACAGGATCATGCCGCCGCTGCTATTGCCAAAAATGATTCTGCTGCTGTATTTGCATGGAAAGGCGAAACCCTTGAGGATTTCTGGTGGTGTACGGAACAGGCCCTTGTATGGCCGGATATGACCGGCCCGGATCTTATTGTTGATGACGGCGGCGATGCGACTCTTTATGTCCATCAGGGAGCATTGATAGAAAAAAATCCTGAGCTTCTTGAGCAGGAATATGACAGTCCGGACATGCAGTGCCTTATAGAAAGATTAAAAGCCGGCTATAAACGTGATCCCGGTTTCTGGACAAGAATTGCTTCAAAAATACGCGGTGTTTCGGAAGAGACAACCACAGGCGTGCATCGACTTTACAGCCTGGCCGAGAATAATCAGCTCCTTTTCCCGGCTTTTAATGTAAACGATTCGGTTACTAAATCCAAATTTGACAACCTTTACGGTTGCCGGGAATCCCTTGCCGACGGAATCAAACGCGCAACAGATACCATGATAGCAGGAAAAAGAGTAGTCGTTTGCGGGTATGGTGATGTTGGCAAAGGATGCGCCCAGTCGATGCGCGGGTTCGGAGCGCGGGTGCTTATAACCGAAATCGATCCCATATGTGCTCTTCAGGCATCTCTTGAAGGTTATGAAGTCTTGACCATAGAAGAGGCGGCGCCGATTGGTGATATCTTTGTTACCTCTACCGGCTGTACGATGGTAATCAGGGGTGAGCATATGGAGCGGATGAAGGATGAGGCTATTATTTGCAATATCGGTCACTTTGATAATGAGATTGAAATGAGCTACCTGTATAACAGCCCGGATTGTAAAAAAGAAGAGATCAAACCCCAGGTTGATAAATGGACCCTGAAATCAGGCCGAAGCATTTTAATGCTGGCTGAAGGACGCCTGGTTAATCTCGGATGCGCAACCGGACATCCTAGTTTTGTAATGAGCAGCAGTTTTACCAATCAGTGTTTGGCGCAAATTGAACTGGCCTCCAAAAAGTATGGCAAGCAGGTTTATATGCTTCCTAAACTTCTAGATGAAGAGGTGGCGCGACTACATCTTGACCGGCTTGGAGTAAAACTATCCAAACTAACCAGGGAACAGGCTGATTACCTTGGTGTGCAGGTTGAGGGGCCGTATAAATCCGAGTATTATAGATACTAATTATGAATTATGAATTACGAATTACGGTATTTAACCTGATTCGTAATTCATAATTAATTGATTATAATAACTGCACGGCACTCTTTCAAAAATATATTCCTGTTGATATGAACGAACCGTAACCCTATTTTTTACTCATATATTTTTTTGAATTGCTCTATGGTTTT
>JAERRQ010000245.1 GCA_016735355.1 Desulfobacterales bacterium
ATAATATCCTGTTTTTTCAAGCACAGGAATACGGTCAGTGCGGTCGCAATAAAAAAGTTTGTCGGTTATAATTTTATTAAAATCGCATAATCCATAAGGGAATCTCATTATGGTCCTTTTTTTAATGGATAATTGGTTGTTTTTTCATGATAAAATATTTTCCATCCACGTTCCTAACTATTGCTCCAACGTCAAAGTCTTCAAATATTTATGCCATCGTAAAAAATCCGTAAATACCTTTTTTGTCATTCCGCCGCTGTTGGATCAATTATTCACATTTATGCGCCCTTTGGTCACCATCATTGCAAATTCCCATATAGAAATTGAAGCAATGGCGCGTTGATCTGTTTGCGTCTTTTCAATCAATTTTTTGAGATTATCGGAAAGCAGCTTTGTTGCGCTATGGGACCATATCCAGGTATGCGTATCCAGTAAAATCATAACCTAATCAAGTTCCCATGCGTCAGGATCAATGAGCGGTTCAGTCAAATCGCCAATAGTTTCAACAAGACCTTCCATGCTTCATAGGAGAGGATCTTTTTCGTTCTTCCGCGCAAAGTGGACCAACTTTGCAATCGGCTCGCCTCGTTTGGTAATAAGCACCTCTTGATGTGTTACCCTAACCTGGTCAAGGATCTTAAAACAATTTGTCCGGAATTCGGCTACATTGATTTCCATTTGCTACATTGATTTCCATTTATTGATCACCTCCCATTATGGCTGTGCATATTTTAATATGTACCGATATAGCGGTCAATCTTTTTTAGATCCGTAAGGGGAAGCTCCCCCGCTTTCCGCCTTCTTTTGTTTAATTTTTTCTTTTAACACCCAGCCCAAAAAAATCGGTTCCCGCAACTTCTTTACAGTGCATGGCAGACCTAAAGCTTCACTGCGCGCAAAATTTGAACCTGACACAGTAATGGGCAAAAAGGGGGAGGGGCAAAAGTTTCACATTTTTTGTTGTAATTTTGTATAAAAATATGCACAGCATACACTATACGATTTGAATGGGATGATGAAAAGAGCCGTACTAACAAAGTTAAACGGCAAAAAAACTGTGGAACGACACTCACAGGGTCGAAATTCTCACATCCTATCCGCTTGAAAACAGAAGTATTTTAATAGGCAAAATCAATAAAAAGTTGTGGACAGCAATTTTCACCATGAGGGGAAATGCCATTCGTATTATATCAGTAAGACGCGTCAGAAAAAAGGAAACCGAATTATATGGCGAAAACAAAAATAGCCGAAAGCACAAAAGAGTTTGATCGACGATTCGACGATGGCGAGGATATTCATGATCTTATTGACATGTCCAGGTCCAAACTTATTCGCCACGGGAAGAAAGTCCGCATTACCCTTGATGTAGCAGAAGAACTGATAAACGAAATTGATGTCATACGGCAAAGCATCTGTGTAGACCGCAGCGCTTTAATAAAGGTTTGGCTGCACGAAAGGGTGAAACAAGAAAAGGCCAACACTCAGATCAGCAGCCTTGACAAAACCGAACCCTAAGGGTTTTGATGTCTAATATTTATTAATATGTAAGTGCCATCAGGAACAAGAATACCAACGTCTTTTAAAGCACTTTCAAACACAGCGTCTTTGGAAACGACAACCAGGGAATGAGGGTTGGCGCAGGCCATATACGCGCAGATGCTTTTATTTTTTATTGCCTCTAATGCAAAGCCGACATAACCTGCCAGGCCCCTGTTGCTGATGGAATATTTGCCGGGTTTTATCACCATTTGCTGTTCAAAGTTCATCGCCTTTCACCAGTTCAGTTCTTTTCAATTCAACCAAAATTCCCCCTTGACAATGGTTGGACATTATTGATAATAGGTAATGAATAAATTTGTTCACTACCCACTGCTCAAACACAACAAAAGGGGGCCTGTCCTGGACATCCGTTTTTCCCCTCATAATACCCACCTTGAGGATCCCGGCTCATTCGTCAAGCGCGATCCTCATCTAAGACAATTACAGCAACAATTATTAGTCCACCGCTCCAACCTGCTGGACAAACTTCCATTTGACCAGGCCGGTATATACACTATTGGCGGAGGTCGCCAGATCGGCAAAACAACCCTAATAAAGCAGTGGATGGCGGAACTCCTCCAGACCGGCGTTGAGCCAAAACGTATTGCGTATTTGACAGGAGAACTCATTGATGACCATCACTCCCTGGTCAGGCTGCTAACCGAAACGATAAACGAAATGCCGGTTGTTGGTGTGCGTTATCTGTTTCTTGATGAGGTCACTTATATTCATGACTGGGACAAGGGGATCAAATACCTGGCTGATACAGGTATGCTGGAAAATGTTGTCATGCTCCTGACCGGCTCTGATCTCGTAATCATCAAGGAAGCACGCATGCGATTTCCAGGGAGGCGCGGAACTGCGGACATCGTAGATTTCCATCTCTACCCGCTCAGTTTTCTCGAAACAATCAAACTCAAAAAACGATTTTCCACTTATTCGCTGGACCGGCTGATGGAACCCAAAATCAAACCCTCTGCCTCATCACTTGATATATTGTATGAAGAATTTGATCTCTACCTGATCCATGGTGGTTTTCTCACAGCTATCAACGACATTGCAAAACACAAAAAAGTCATGATATCCACGCTTGCCACATACAGTGACTGGATTCGAGGAGATGTTCTCAAAAGAGGAAAGCAGGAACATTACCTGCGTGAGATCCTGGAAGCCATAATAAAACGTTACGGCAGCCAGATTACATGGAATGCCCTGGCGCATGATCTTTCCATTGATCATCCCAAAACGGTGGCCGACTATGTTACCCTGCTCGCGTCCATGGATGCAGCCTTTATTCAATCTGCGCTGGTGGAAGACAAGCTCACTGCCGCTCCCAAAAAAGCTCGCAAACTGATGTTCGCCGACCCATTCATTTTCCATGCGGTAAAAGCGTGGTTAACCCCGCATAAGGACCCATACAGCCGGCAAGCCAAGAAGCCTATCGTATCCGATCCGGACTGGGCTGCCAGGTTAGCCGAATCCTGCGTGGTCACACATTATCGGCGATATTATCCCACATACTATATTAAAGCCAAAGGCGAGGTTGATGTTGCATACATTGACCAAGATCGTTTCTGGCCACTTGAAGTTAAATGGACCACTCAGCTCAGGCCGAAAGACCTCAAGCAAATTGCCAAATATTCTAATGGCCGCATATTGACCAAATCACGGCTATGCAGGAAGATTATGGGAATACCTGCCGAGCCGCTGCCCCTTGCGCTGCTTCGCCTGGGTTCAGCGGAAAATCCCGCACTATCCTTTCCTCAATAAGTCCCGTCGTTTTTTCTGAAAAGCTGAGGAAAAAATATTTAAGCTCCCTTCCCTCTTTTTCTCTTCCCATAAAATTATTTTACCAGCAAGATAAATAATTGTAAAACTGATTTGTATACAACTAAAGCGGGACACCCGCAACCCAAAGATGAAGTTGTAGGAGTCAGTTATCAGTTATCAGCACTGTAGGTTATTTTGAAATTTGAGAATTTGGAAGTAAGGAAGATAAATTAGTATAGATATGCTTTTGCTGATAACTGATAACTGATAACTGACAACTGATACCATATAACAATTTTCTTGTTTTTTATTACAGGGTTTCAGGAGTAAGGTACTAAAGGCTAAAGTTTCACCAAAATCAAAGCATAATTATCATGCAACCATGCGTAGCAGTACATCAATAAAGTATTTTTTCAAGGATTTGGATGGAATTTCAGGCTCAGCTGGCCGCAGGCCGCTGAAATATCCCGCCCTTTGCTGCGCCGGGTTATGGTAATATAGCCGTTGCTGACCAGAATATTATAAAATCTGTCTATTATATTTTCATCCGGGCACAAAAAATCACTCCCTGCATGCTCATTAAAGGGAATAAGATTGATTTTTGCCCTGATGGGGCGAAGAAGCTTTACAAGTCGCATGGCATCTTTTTCTGAATCGTTTACATCCTTTATGAGAATATATTCGATGGTTATCTTGCGCTTTGAAGCCATCCTGTATGTTATGCAAGCTTTAAGGAGAGTTTCTATGGGATATTTCCTGTTAACGGGCATGAGCATATCCCGGGTGGAATTTTCCGTGGCATTTAATGATACAGCCAGACTTGCATCTGTATCACGGCCCAGGTCGGCTAATTTAGGCACCAGGCCTGCGGTTGAAATGGTGATCCTGCGGTTTGAAAAATTTAAGCCGTAATCTGTGTTGCTAAATATTTTTATGGCATTGATAACATTCTGATAATTAGCCAGAGGTTCTCCCATTCCCATCAGAACGATATTGGTCAGTTTTTTCGATTGGTTGAGATCGTTTTTGATATCGCGCACCTGTGCGATAATTTCCCCGGGCGTCAGGTTGCGGATAAATCCGCCCTTTGCGGTAAGACAAAATTTGCAGCCCTGAGCGCAACCGACCTGGCTGGATATACAGATAGTATAATGTTTTTTTTCCGGAATGAGTACGCTTTCTACAAAATTTCCATCATAGAGCCTGAACAAAATTTTTTTGGTTCCGTCTTTTGATTCTTTTACTTTAACATTTTCAAGGCGGTTGATAACGAGGTTATCCGTCAACATCTGCCTGACTTCTTTGCGCAGGTCTGTCATTTCGCTAAAGGCATCAACCTGACGGATATAAACCCATTTCAAAATCTGTATAGCCCGATATGACTCGAGGCCATGGGATTTAAGCCATACAATTAATTGCTCAAACGAAAGATCTTTAATGTCTGGTCTATTATTTTCCGGATGCATACTGTGGCTTGAAAGACTTGTAAAGTGAAGAATCCATAATGGATTCGTATCCTGTTAATGTTGCAATCACTTCTTCTTTTGAATCTATAAATGTAAAGTCTCCGGTCATCTTGTGGTCGGTAACATCGTTTACCTGGAGAATGACGGTTACATCATCCGAAGGAAAACTCTTTCGATATTGGCGATAAGATGCTGTATAGCTCGGCAAAGAGACAACTCCCTGTTCCTCATAACACCAAAGAGTTGCCATCTGAAAGGCTGAATCGAGCACAAGGGGATCCGCAATCCATCTGCTCCTCAGCGGTGTTATAATCCAGTCCGAAGGATCCGGAGCGGAAGCAACCTCTGCCACAATGCCCGAAGAAGAAATGCTTACTATCTTCTTGATACCATGGAGTTTGTCACCATGAAAAAGCACTTTGTCGTAAACATCATCAATTGTTCTATTATAGTGCCTCCAACCATTCCGCTCAGGCTTTATGTAATCCGGAGGCAGGACCGGACCGGATGTCAATATAGCCCTGGCCCTGGAATGAATAAGATCTTGGCCGTTCTCCTTAATTCCGTTCTTAAGCTCAACATTCAACTCGAACATTGTGCCATTTTTTTTAACACTCCCTGTCATGAGGCGAATAATTTTTGTGTCATTTTCAAGCTTTATTCCATTCAAAAGCCTCATGTCGTCAAACCCATGAAGAAAAAGACCTGGATTCACGTGAAGGGCTCCGTGGCCGAACCATTCGGCCATAAGGGCAAATGGAACTACAGCTTTACCGTCAAGCATGTGTGACTGCAAAACAGGAAATTTTTTAATATCAACCTCTTGTTTGAAGGTCAGGGAGAGTTCTTCCGTATGATCTGAATTATCCTGTTCCGGAATACAAGCCGCCCCTATTACCACTTCAACAGGGCTGTTTGAATCCAGGGACAACTCACGAATCATGCTTTCTGCGCCTTTATCAACAGGTATCAGACCTATTCCCTTGCCGGCAAACTCCTTTTTCAATGCTTCGGTTACCATGCCGCCGTCCCAGGGGCCCCAGTTTATGGAGACTGTTCTACATTTCGGACGTGCAAGAGACTCTTGTTGAGCCATCTTGTTTAAAACCTCATTGGCAACGGCATAATCAGCCTGACCGATATTCCCTGAACGCGCGGTTATGGATGAAAATATTACAATAAATTTCAAATTATTATTTTGTACAGCTTCCAGCAGCGAGTTAAACCCTTTTACTTTTGTATCAAAAACTTTTTCAAACTGCTCCTCTGTCTTGTCTATTATCAACCGATCTTCAAGCACTCCGGCCCCGTGAATAATACCTGTTGCAGGACCATATTCAGAGCTGACTTTATCATAAACAGCTTTAACCGCATCTTTATTGCGAATATCAACAGAATAGTATGATACACGCGCCCCTGTTTTTTTTAATTTTTCAAGGTTCCCGGAAATCTCCCGATTCGAAATATACTCCCTGTATTTCTTTTCAAGCAGGGAAGGCGTCAAAACCCCCTTTTCATTCTTGAGCGAAGCCTGCTCATGCTCCAGAATTGCTTTTTTTATATCAGCCTCATTATCAAGAGAGGCAAGCCAAACAGGTTCAAGTTCAGGTTCGGACGAGCGGCCAAGAAGCACAAGAGTCGGTTGTGCATATTCCGCAAGAGCAAGAGCAGATGCTGCGGTTACACCTTTTGCGCCTCCTGTTATTAGTATGACATCATTACTATTGATATCCGATCTGATTTCAACGGCTGAATCAGACTCACACGGTTCCAGCTCAAGCACTACTCTTGAAGCCGGACCTATGCCGCTTTCCACGGAAAAGGAGGTAGTATGATTTAAAAGTTCAAGGACTATTTTTTCGGCTATATCTTTTAAATCAGTCCAACCTGGTTCAAGATCCATTGCCCGGCAGTTAACTCCTTCCCATTCAATGGCGGCTGTTTTTATAAGACCGGCCAGCCCGCCGTAAAGAGGATTGAAAGCAGATCGTCCCCTGAAGCCGAAGGCTCCGTCCATGGACGTAACAGATGCGAATAAGGCCCCGCCTTTAGCTGCCGAATCCAGCAGATGCCGGGCAAAACTTTTGGACAGTAAAAAAGCATCCTTAAGAAAAGCATCATCCTGCCAGGATGATCTGTTCACGCCCTGCATCCCTTCATCATGAAGCAGCACAAGACCGGCCGCGGATTGCAGTTCCGAAAATTCGGGAGGATTTGCTTTTGAAAGAATTACTGCTTTGATGCCATGTTGAGCAAACTCATCTATGATTATTTCCGCAAGTCCGGTTTTGCTGTTTGTAATATAAATTTTTCTTCCGGACGGTATGGAGAGTCTATTTTTATTTTCAAGCTTTTGTTCAACAATAGAGACCACTCTCTTTTCGATATTATTATTTCTGCTTTTATCGGAATTCGAGACATAGGGAACAGAATCAGAGGCAACAGGAATAATGTCTTCCGAATCACCAGGTTGAATCTCTTGGGCCAGATAATCTGCTATCTGCCCCAAAGTCTTTAAGCCGGCCATCTTTTCAGGAGATACAGCCGGAATATCGGGCAGCTTTTCTTCCAGGGTGGAGAATATCTCCACCCGCTTGATTGAATCTATCCCAAGATCGGATTCTATATCCATCTCCAGCCCCAGCATCTCTGAAGGATACCCGGTTAGTTCGGTAACTACACTCAAAATATGATTTGTGATTTCATTATGCGCCAAACCGGTTGTTCCGGCAGCATTGATATCTGATTCAACACCTGAAGCCTCTTGCCGGGAAAGATAATCAACAATTTGCCCCAAAGTCTTTAAGCCTGCCATCTTTTCAGGTGATACGGCCGGAAGATCGGGCAATTTTTCTTCCAAAGTGGAGAATATCTCCACCCGCTTGATTGAATCTATCCCAAGATCGGACTCTATATCCATCTCCAGCCCCAGCATCTCTGAAGGATACCCGGTCAGTTCTGTAACTACACTCAAAATATGATTTGTGATTTTATTATGCGCCAAACCGGTTGCTCCGGCAGCATTGATATCTGATTCAACATCTGAAGCCTCTTGCCGGGAAAGATAATCAACAATTTGCCCCAAAGTCTTTAAGCCGGCCATCTTTTCAGGAGATACGGCCGGAAGATCGGGCAACTTTTCTTCCAAAGTGGAGAATATCTCCACCCGCTTGATTGAATCTATCCCAAGATCGGACTCTATATCCATCTCCAGCCCCAGCATCTCTGAAGGATACCCGGTAAGCAGGGTGACTACATTGAGCAGATTCTCCGTTATATCCTTATCTACTATACCAGGTCCGTTATCATTATCATTGGAGTCTTTATCCTTGAAATCTTTCCGGGGTTCATTGCGAGGACTTGATTTTTCAGTATTAACTGCGTACGTATTTTCCTGCTCCGGTTTTGTGTCGGCAACCCTTTTAATATTAGCATCAGCGCATATAAGCGAATCCTCATTCCTTGCCGAAGAAACAATATCACTACATGCCGGTGCGGGACTTAAACCGGCTGAGGCTTCGACAAGCCGCCCGGTACTCTCCATCATTTTCTGCAAAGTACGGCTAGCCTCAGCCTGTGTTTCCAAAAATTTTTCGTGTGTTTCAGCGGTTTTAAGCTGCAAGGCCTGCATAGACTTCAGGCCTTCCTGAACAACATGAAGAGCCCCGGATATTGAATCTGTTTTTATGTTATTATCCTTAATATTCCTTTTCACAATATT
>JAERRQ010000388.1 GCA_016735355.1 Desulfobacterales bacterium
ATCAGGATTAAAAGCTACTCTTTCAGCCACCAGGGCGCCGAGCAATTTGATGATTGCGCGATGATCGGCTTCATATCATGAGCAGGCCGAGACTGCCAGGTGCGGTCTGTTTCCCAGGATGGAAGAGATCATGCCGGTGCAGGAAGGATGGGGACCCATTTCAAGAAAGATTCTGACTCCGTCCTGGTAGGCCTGGTTAATGGTTTTATTAAAATCAAAACCGTGCAAAGCCTGGTTCAGTATTGAATCGGCCGCGCTCTCAGTTGTAAGTCTATTGACCCGGCCGTAAGCGCAACTGTAAAATTTTATTTTGTTATCCGGATTAACAGGAAAAAGATGCAATGCCCGATAAGCTTCGGCCACAGGTTCGGCTGCATGGCAATGTACGGTTACAATACCTTTTAAGGCCACAGAGTCGCATTTCAGGCGTTTAATCGCTGCTTCAACATGTTTTCTTATGCCGCCTATCACGCACTGGTTTGGAGTATTTATAATCAGGAGTCTAATTTCAGGCAGATCGGCAATAACCTCACGAACCGGCCCGGCCGGTCTGTTAACAACGGCAACATGCCAGTCAAGATCGCCCTTGCCTGGGATATTCCAGGCCTGACGGGCAGCATGGCATGGCCCTGCCAGCTCGGTAGTAAAGAGCTGTGTTTTCTGCATACGTTTGAGCATTTCGCCCCTGTCCGGCCAGGCATCCAGCGCAAAAAAACCGGCAGATTCCCCCAGACTGTAACCGATTACGGCATCCGGGTTGACTCCAAAACCTCTGATCAGGTTGGAAACAACCCCGCCATGCACAACCTGCCCAAAGATCATATTAAGGGGATTCGACTCTATCTCCTGCAAGGCTTTTTCTTTCCAGTTTTCAATTCCATTTTTAGGTCTGTTTTCATGCCCATTTTCAGGCCCACTCTCAGCCCCATTTTCAGACCCGTTTTCAGACCAGGATGCCCGCCACGGAACAAAGCGCTCCGGTATAAGCTGGGGTTTAAGATGCCCTGGTTTTTGATCCATGCGGCGCAGAATCTCCGGCCATCTTGTACCCAGTTCCCTGCCCATTCCGAGATAATGATTCCCTGAACCAGGAAAAACAAAAGCTGTTTCTGCGTCCGGTCCGAGCGGTTCAGGCGCATAAGCCACCCCGCCCCGGATGCCGATTCTGGTCAGGGTATCTGTTAAAACTGCTTTTTCAGCATCATTAATATATAATTCAAGCTCACGAATATCCTTTACGGATATGGCCAGACCCAGCCTTTTATGAGGATTATGCCCATATTGCAGATACCATTGAGCTGCTGCTTTACCGGCAGGAATTGTTTTAAGGGATGGCTCTTTTACAAAATTTTTCAATCCTGCCAGGCCGTTTAAAAGCTCTTGCGGTGTATCCCCTTCAATCATAAAAAGAGCATAATCTTCAAAACCAAGGGGTCTTTTTCGCTCTATATTGACTTGGTACGAATAGTCCGGGTCAGCATTATTTTTATAACCTTCCAGTATTAGATGCCCAGCATTTCCGTCATTGGTCAAGGCTCCAACGCAGGCGCGGCGCGGGCCTTCAGCCCGGTTGCGAAGCCAGTACTGCGGCTGAATGGGTATATGCCATCTGCCATTGTCAAGGCCTGGAGAGGCTGGAGTTTTAAAATTTCTTAATGGTGGAATTATTTCATGGAACAGACAGAGGCTTGCTTTGACAACAGATGCCATACCGGCAGCGGCTCCGGTATGACCGATATTCGGTTTAATCGAACCAAGGGCGCATTGTTGCAAATCAGATTCTGTGAAAAAATTTTCAGCAGCCTCGGCTTCTATTCTATCCTCATCAGGGTCGCCGCTGCCGTGGGCTTCAAAAAGAGATATAGACGAAGGTTTTATGGCTGCATCTTTAAAAGCCCTGCCCATGGATGCCAGGTATGCAGTTTGGGAAAGATGAGACGAATTGATGCCGCCGCCGGAAGCCGCTCCGGAGCCTTTGATTACCGCATATATCCGGTCTCCATCGGCCATGGCCTGGTCCAGCCTTTTCATGATAATAGCTGCCGCTCCTTCTCCCGGCAGTGTTCCGTCGGCCTTTTTGTCAAAAGGATATATTTCTTTGGATTCGGATAATTTTCTGTTTTTTGAAAAAGCAATTATGCTTCGCACATCACCGCAAAGGTCAACTGCTCCGGCCAGCGCAATATCAATTTCATTATTTTGCAGAGCCTGCATCCCGATTCGGATGGCCTTCAGGCCGGAAGTCTCTTCCCCTGAGACTGAAAAACTCGGCCCTCCAAAACGAAACTCACGGGCTATGCGGCTGGCAACTACGCTGCCCAGGGAGCCCAGGGTTCTTGTAGCGGTTAACGGCGGACCTGCTTCATGCTTCAGTTCTGTAAGCCAGGCCTCTTCATCATCACACTGCAAGCCCCTGTTTTTTTTCCACTCAGCAACTGCATTGACCAGGTTCCAGCGCACCGTAAA
>JAERRQ010000007.1 GCA_016735355.1 Desulfobacterales bacterium
TTTTTTCTTTGGCCGTCAAGCATTTTTTAAAGAATTTCATTTTTATAAAATTACTTGGCAATCAAAAAAATACAGTATATCTTTTTTCTCTTTGGCCGTCAAGCATTTTTTAAAAAATTTCATTTTTATAAAATTACTTGGCAATCAAAAAAAAATAATATATCCCCCTATCATAATTCTGTCAACACTATTTTACGGGTTTTACCTTTAATATATGAAACCGTTTTTTACCTGCTCTTAATAATATTTCCATCTCCTTAATATCATTATCAGATATTAAGTAATCAAAGCTGGTTATGCGTTGTCCATTAATATAAGCGCCACCCTGTTTTATAAGCCTGCGAGATGCGCTTTTGGTGTCTGCCAAGCCCACGTCGTGTATCATTTTAAATGCGGGAATGCCATTTTTTATTTGCTCCAGGCCGATAAAAGAATAAGGTACAGAAGTATCATCCTCAGCCTCAGTTTGACGTGGTATAGAGCTGCTTCGTAAAATGTTTTCCGAAAGAGCTCTGGGGCCGAACATACTTGCCGATGCATTATATGCTTTAACGGCCTCTTCTCTGCCATGCGCAAGCATGGTAGCTTCAAATGCAAGCACTGACTTTGAGCTATTCAAATCCGCGCCTTCTAATTTTTCAATCGCTTTGATTTCATGCATAGGAAGAAAAGTAAACAAAGCAAGAAATCTCGCAACATCTCTATCATCGGTGTTTATCCAATACTGATAATAATCATAGGGAGTAGTTTTTGAAGGATTAAGCCATATCGCTCCTTGAACTGTTTTGCCCATTTTAACGCCACTGCTGGTTGTTATCAGGGGGAAAGTCAACCCGAAAACGGTCTCTTTGCGCATTTTTCGTACCAGCTCAATACCCGCAACTACATTACCCCATTGATCACTTCCGCCCATCTGAAGCTTGCAGTCAAATAGTTCGTATAACATCAAAAAATCATATGCTTGTAATAACATATAATTAAATTCAATAAAATTTAATCCTTCCTCAGATTCCAGGCGCATCCTGTAGCTTTCGGCCTTTACCATACGATTTACTGAGAAATGCCGACCTATATCCCTTAAAAAGGGTATATATTCCAAGCTATTCAACCATTCAGCATTATTTAATAATAAAGCCCTTCCTTCATTAAAATCTATAAACTTTGATAGTTGTTTTTTTATTCCAACAATATTTTCATCTACTTTATCAGGAGTAAGCAACTTTCTTGTTTCAATCTTTCCGCTTGGATCGCCTACAAGACCGGTTCCGCCTCCCACAAGCGCTATTGGGCGGCAGCCGTTTCTCTGCATATGCGCCAGCGCCATTATGGGAATAAGACTTCCAACATGCAGGCTGGCTGCAGTAGGATCAAACCCTATGTAGCACGTTACCTCTTTCTTATTTAGGTACTCATCCAGCTCCCTCTCATGAGTAGTCTGCTCTATAAATCCTCTTTCGGAAAGTATTTCTTTAATATTAACCATGTTATATTGTAAAACCTTTGATAAATAGTTGTTTTAGACTATTAGCGCTATTTATTTGCATATTCCACAGCTCGAGTTTCACGTATCACTATGACCTTGATCTGGCCTGGAAATGTCAATGACTCCTCAATCTTATGAACGATATCCCTGCTAAGAAGTGTAGCCTCCTCATCCGAAATAATCTCACTTTCCACCACCACTCTAAGTTCACGCCCCGCCTGGATAGCATAAGTATTGGCAACTCCCTTAAAAGATTTTGCTATTTTTTCAAGCTGCTCAAGTCTTTTAATATAATTCTCCAGCAGTTCTTTACGGGCACCGGGCCTTGCCCCGGAAAGCCCATCGGCAGCCTGTACCAGCAAAGCATAAATACTGTTAGGCGTTATATCTTCATGATGGGCAGCTATGGCATGCACAACACTATCGGCTTCACCAAACTTTTTAGCAATTTTTGAACCAATAATTGCGTGAGATCCTTCAACCTCATGGTCAACAGCTTTCCCTATATCATGCAGTAAGCCCATTCGCCTTGCAAGTTTTTGATCAAGCCCCAATTCAGCTGCCATGATACCAGCTAAAAAAGCGACCTCTACAGAATGCTGTAAAACATTTTGTGCATAGCTTGTACGATATTTTAAGCTTCCGATATATATAATTAGTTCATTATGTATATCGTGTACCCCTAGATCAAATACTGCCTGTTCTCCGGCCTCTTTTATAGTTAAATCAACTTCGCGGCCTATCTTTTTTACGACTTCCTCTATACGCCCAGGATGAATTCGACCGTCAGAAATCAAACGTAATAAAGAAAGTCTGGCTATTTCACGTCTGACCGGGTTAAAACCGGACATAATTACAGCCTCCGGCGTATCGTCAATAATAAGGTCTATCCCGGTAGCGGCCTCAAGGGCTCTTATGTTTCGTCCCTCTCTACCGATAATTCGTCCTTTCATATCGTCACTAGGCAACTGTATTACAGATACGGTTCGTTCCGCCACGTAATCCCCTGCATATCTTTGTATGGCAGTCGATATTATCTTTTTGGCTTTTTTGTCGGCTTCTTTTTGTGCCTCGTTTTCTATTCTTTTTATAAGCCTTGCGCCTTCATATTTCGCTTCATTTTCCATGGCCCGGATCAAAAGTTCCTTTGCCTGCTCGGCAGTCAACACCGAAATCTTTTCAAGCTGTCTCTTTTGTTCATCAATAAGTTCATTATACTTTCGTTCATTATTATTAATGTTAATCTCACGCTTTTTTAACAGCTTTTCTTTTCGAGCAAACTCTCTATCTTTAACCTCAAGTTGTCCAGCCTTATGGTCTAATCTTTCCTCTTTCTCTATTAACCTCTTATCCCTTTTTCTTAACTCTGCTCTGGCCTCTTTGGCTTCAGAATCAAATTCACTCTTACTTCTGAAAAGCTTATCTTTAGCCTCAAACGCGGCTTCTTTCAGAATCATCTCAGACCGCTGCTTGGCATCCGTCAGCAACCTATGCGCTTCAATCTCAGATGCCTCGATTTTTTTAGATATAGTTTTAGTCTTTACACAATATGCAATTGTTGCTCCGGCACAAAAGGCGAGCAGACCAATTATGATATAATATACTGGCATTAATGTTCTCCCTGATACGCTGTAAATCAAGTTCACTCTAAGTTCAACAAATCCTCATAGACTATTGCAATAGATAGGAGTAGTCACTACTCGACAGTATAGACCGTCAGATAAATAATTTCACTGCGTTATCGGTCATCGGGATATTATAATACGTCTTCCTCTGACCTTGTGGCAAATTTTAAAATAGGGTAATTATCTGACGGTCTATAGATGGGACTTTTTACGCCACCACCAATACCGTAAAAAAAATTATTTCAGTGTTCCTAATGTGTTTTGTTGGAATAGCGGCAAGGAAAAGAGAAAAAAATGAGGAATAATTAGTAAACCCCCGCCATATGCCGTGTTGACCATTCTTTGAACCGAAACACAAAAAGTGGGCGCCTTGTAGTCTCTTTAGGCTTTTCTGTACAAGCAGAACATGCTCACCAAAACCAGTGATGGCTCCCTTATGAAAAGTATTGGATCAAAGCACATCATACAATCACGTGCACTGCAGGGGCTAATCAATATAAAAATTTCATATAAACAATTTCAATATATTATCGGTCGTCGGGGTATTACAGTACTTCTTCCTCCCTCTGGCCTTTTACCAAATTTTAAAATCGGGTAATTCTATGAAATCTATAGTAAAAACTGTTCGAAACTTTTTCACACTTTAATTGTCTATTAGAATATCAGTTATTGTAGGACAGAATCTAAATCAGAAATCAACTTTTCATATCCTTTAGAGATTTTGTTCAACAAAACTACATTTTCTTTTTGAATTTCAACATTTTTATTCGCGATATTTAAAGCAACAATAATCATAATCGCAAGTTTATTAATTTGAGGCGATTTAACAGATTGCTGTTTCTCGGTTTTATGAACATGTTCCAAAAGGAGATCTGCTACCTGTTTTGCGTCCTGTTTATCTATTTTTGTTTTAAATTTATAAGACTGGCCAAAAAGTTCTATTGTTAAAATCTGTTCCACAATTATCTAACAATCCACCTTTCTTCAAGGAAACCCTTGCTGCTAATATTGGCCTTCCTCTTTTTCCTCAAGCCTGTTTAATAAACCATCTATTTTTGAGCGAACTAAATCCCTCTCTTCAATATAGTTATTTTCAATCTCTACTTTTTCTTGTAATTCTTTTTCCAGATGCTCAATCCGGTTATTTAAATCTGTGTTTGTCGTTTTAAGAGATTTACACCTGTTTACCAATTCTTCCACTTTCTGCTCAATCTCTTCAAATTGCAACAGTATTAGTTCATTATCCAATTTTTACACCTCATTTTTTATAGTCTATCAAATCGAGTAAAGTCAAGCAATATTATATCAAGCCCTTAATATATAAATTACTATATTAACGGATTGATATGTAAGGCAATATCAACACACCCGAAGTTTGTTCTGACCTGAATTGAGCGGTTAGCATTTAACTATTAGCTTAATGATTACAAGATGTTTTGTGATTGCAAATTTTCATTCATTGGGTGCTGTTTTTTACTTATGTAATACCTTGATTCTTCAAGGCTAACAACTAATCGATCAACTTAGGAACCGGAAGGTTTGATATTGCGCAATTTTAAATTTCTAGCTTGCCAGATCTTGCACAAATTTTTCAGCCATTTTCAAATCCTGCAGACTGTTGACACCTATAATTTCCTTTTGGCACTGCCCCACAACCGCACCAACACTCTTCTTTTCATTATAAGCAATTGAAATTATATCTGTTAGATAATATTCTTTTTGAACATTATCTGCCTTAATTTTATTGATAGTTTTGAGCAAGTATTCCTTCCTGACATAGTATATACCTGAATTAATAGTTTTAATACTCTTTTCGTCATCTGTGGCATCCGCCTCTTCGGTTATTCCCGACACATTCCCGGATTCATCCATTATGATTCGTCCATAACCTGTTGGATCATCAACGTTAACAGCAAGAACTGATATATCACGTTCTGTTTCAATATGATATTCAAAGAAATTTTGTAAAGTATTATGAGAAATCAATGGGACATCGCCACACAAAATAAGTATATTTTCCACATTTTCAGGAACATACGGGATTGCACAGCTGACTGCATTAGCGGTTCCAAGCTGTTCAGCCTGGTATGCAAATTCAACCTCAAAAACTTCAGATACTTTTTGACGAACAATTTCAGCTTGATATCCGACAACTACGATTAAATTGTTTCCGGCAATTCCCATTGCAGTTTCCAGAACGTACAGAATCATAGGTTTGCCCAAAACCTCATGGAGTACCTTGGCCTTTGCAGATTTCATCCGTTTGCCCAACCCTGCGGCAAGTATAATAACCGCGGTTTTATTACCCATTCCATTCCTCCAATCAAAAAAGGACGGACCAAAATATTCTGATCCGCCCTTCCCAGTCAAAAAAATATAATTTGTTACAATTCCTGATATTACGATTTGGTTTCGGCCAAATTAATCCGATGCAATGATCTTGACAATGCTGCACTTGCTCTTTCCATGGCAATATCTTTGCCCGCAGCCGCCAAACGCTCTTCAGCGCGTTGCCTTGCCGCTTTGGCGCGGTCCATATCAATATCCCGCCTTCTTTCGGCCGATTCCGCTAAAACAGTAACCCGGTCGGGAAGCGCTTCTGCAAAACCGCCGCTAACAAACACAAAAGCTTCCTTTCCTTCGGAATTTTTGTAATGAATAGTGCCCAGTTTCAGACTTGTCAAAAAAGGGGTATGACCTGAAAGAACACCAAATTCCCCTTCGGTGCCTGGTGCCATAACAATCTGAGCATCTTCACTGACAACTGCCTTTTCAGGAGTAACTACCTCCAGTTTAATATTCTCCGCCATTCTGTTCCCCTATTTAGTACCCATCTATAAATATAGGTTTCAGATAATAATTTCAAAAGGCTATAGGAAAAAACCTTAAGAAAGCGTACTAAGAAGGCTTTAACCGATAAAGCATTAAAATTATATAGGTAGAAAGCTATAGCTATTTCCGAATGGGAACTATTTTATATTAAGCAGCACTCTCCTCTTTCGCCACTGCAACAACATCTTCAATCCCGCCGACCATATAAAAAGCCTGTTCCGGAAGGTCATCATGCTTTCCTTCGCAGATCTCCTTGAACCCTCTGACAGTATCTTCTATTTTTACATATTTGCCGGATTTTCCGGTAAAAACTTCAGCAACATGGAACGGCTGTGATAGAAAACGCTGAATTCTTCTTGCCCTGGCGACCGTAAGCTTATCCTCATCCGAAAGTTCATCAACTCCCAGAATAGCGATGATATCCTGCAGTTCCTTATATTTCTGCAATATATTCTGGACGGTACGAGCAACCAGATAATGCTCTTCTCCGATAAATGACGCATCAAGAATCCTTGAGGTTGAGTCTAATGGATCAACCGAAGGATAGATACCGAGTTCCGCTATCTGGCGTGATAAAACAACTGTTCCATCCAGATGGGCAAATGTTGTCGCCGGCGCCGGATCTGTCAAATCGTCCGCCGGGACGTAAACGCACTGAACGGCAGTAATCGAACCTTTGGTGGTCGATGTGATACGTTCCTGAAGCTCACCAAGGTCGACTGCAAGAGTAGGCTGATACCCAACA